>CAYQDW010000040.1:16128-20372 GCA_964416385.1 uncultured Cryomorphaceae bacterium
ACATCACGCTCACTTCCATCTAAGCGTAACTCAACAATAATTTTTTCTTCGGTACCTATGCTGTTATCTGCAAACCAAATGTTGGCAAAAACCCGCAACACGCCCCGGTATCGGTTATAAAGAATAAAGTAAGGAGCATAGTTGGGGTTGGGGTCGGCCTTGAAACCGCCTCCCAGCCAATGGTCAGGGTTAAATTCATCTATTTTATCTCCATTGGGGTAATAGCCTAAGTTCATATAAAGTAGTTCCCAACCATCTTCCCAATGCCAGTCTCTAAAAATTAAATCGCCCGTTTGCAAATAGTCGCTGCCGTGGCTGTTTTCGTTTCTAAATGGGCTTACCATAGCAATTTCTCCCGCTTGTGACGGAAATGGCGTAATCCAGTTTTGTGGTTTGGCAATAAGAATGGTTGGGCCATAAGGTGGCGGTGCCCAATTAAAAAAGGTATTGGTAAAGTTTTCTGTTTTGCCGGGGAAAAGACCAGGCCATTCTTCATTTACAGGGGCAACAGGGTTGGTGCTTATGTTCCGTACACAGGCATCGGGGCTAATTTGCCCAAATGCCTTTGTGGTTAACCCAACGAGTATAAATAGGTATAATGTTTTCATATTTATTCAATCTTTATTCCTTTAAATGTGTGGTGTATGGTATCTACATTGTTAAAAGGCCAGCGGTTAATAAAGTAGTTCATCTCAAAAAAACCATCGTCATCGATGTAGCCTTCCCCCACGAAATCTTCATAATCCGTTTTAAACCACCAATGATGGTTTAGATTATTAATGCTTAACTGTGAACTGCCTGTCTGACCAAAAAGGGTATCTCCTTCGTTATTAAAGTTGATAGTCATTTTATCAGTTACCTGCCCATATCCCGGCCAATAAATAATGGGTTGCCCTGGGTATTTTCTTATTGGCAATATTTCTACGGTAAATATCTGGCCCGTGTCATTGAGTTTGCCTTGAAACTTGCCGTAGGTTTTCAGTTCGTGGTAATCAGCAATGAGTCGAAACTGTTGGGCAACGCTGTCTTTGCCGTCATCATCGGGAAAGCATTGCAGGTCTGGCGTATATTCCAAAACGTGTATTACAGTAATGTAGCTTGGGCGTGGCACATTGCCAAAACTGCGCTCGGGTGTTTGGGCTACATTCTCAAAGGTCTCTGCACCCAAATACCACGTGTGTTTATACTTTTTTGTGTCGGTTAACTCAGAACGAAAACGAATCCCAAACCCTTGAAAAACGCTGTCGGGGTAATAAATGAGCACTTGCTTTCCATTCTGCCATTCTCTAAAGCCGCCTTCTTCCATAATAAACTTCGCGCTTGGCTGGGTTTTGCCATAGCACGGGTCGTAGTTTGCGCAGTTGGGGTTGGTGGGGTCGGTGCAATCGTCTTTACAGCAGGTGGTAAAGAGGGCAAGAGCGGCCAGGGCTGCAAAAAATTTTATACCGCGGGTTAACCTCACCCCCGGCCCCTCTCCATATTGGCGAGGGGTGGGCTCCGAAATGTGTTTTGTGGTAAATGATGTGCTTTTCATATCGCTTGTTTTTCAACTCACCCCTTGCCCCTCTCTTCCAAAGAGAGGGGCAAGGGGTGAGTTTATTATTCTTCTGCCAATTGGCTTTCCAATTCTTGTACGCGTTTTTCCATTTCCAGCAAACGCAGGGTTAGCTATTCTACCAAACGGGTGAGTTGGGTTTGGGTTTCGCCCAGGGCCACTCCATTTTCGGCTACTTCTTCTGCTGCCGGCAGATAAGGCAATTTACCATTTTCAGTAATGTATTGGCGCAATTGGGCATTGGTTAACATGGTGTAATCCGGGGCAAAAACATAGTCGGGCCAGTTGGTTTGCAGTTTTACCACCACTTCTTCGGCAATGGCCTTGCCGCCTATGTAAAGCTTGTAATCGCCCAGAGCAAGGTCCGTACCAATAAGTACTTTTTGGTTTGGGGTAATTTGTAAGGCTTTTACAGTACCGTAAGTAATGGCAAAATTCTCGGTGCCCGAACAATTCAAGGCTGCCCCGGCAAACCGGCTGTGTTGCCATAGGTAAGTGTAATGGCCGTATTTGCACTTTTGTAAACCCCTAACCCCGTACCGGGCAAATTCAACATTCGGGTTGGGTTAAAGGCCGCTATGTTACCTAAATCTAAGCGTCCGGTTGCAGAAAGTAAAAAAGTTGGATTGGTTAGAAACGTTTGGGAAATTGCATCGTACGAGGTGTGAAGCACTTTTATGGCATATGGGCTAATGCCTACCCCCGGTGGGTTGCTGCTCATACCGTTGCCACCAACTGTTGTGCTTAGCTGCAAGGCACCAACAAGTTCGTCTGTAGCAATATCAAGTTTAGCCGAGGGGCTATTTACGCCAACACCCACATTGCCGTTGTTGCTGTTGCCAATACCTGCTGCGCCACCGGGCACCCGCACGGTTTGGGCGTTTAGTAGTTGGCTACTCCCAATGAGTAAGAAAGAGAGACAGAGAGAGATAGCTTTAAAGTGCGAATTCTTTTTCATTGTGTTACAGATTTATTATTTGATGTCCTCAAATAAAAGCAAGCCCCACGTAACAAACAAATTCTTGTGCGAAATTGAGTATAAACGCTTATTCTATTGGCCGTATTTTAGATTTTTATCTACAAATAAACACGCTAAAACCTACAAAATAAACACCCCGCCACCAACATACGTGGTGCCCACAGCCCGGACGAAAAAGTGCAGATTAGCAGTGTACAGAAATATTGGGGCTATTTGCTGGAGGCGCTTAAGCGGATATAAGGTAAAGCGAACTGAATTTTATGTTTTTTATTTGGGCGTTTTTCGTGTTAAAGCACGAAAAAACAAGCAGGCTTATTCGCTTGTATAATACTATTTTTGCCAACCCATTAAATAAAGCAAACCACATGTTTGAAAGTTTAAATGACAGGTTAGATAAGGCGTTTCACGTTTTAAGTGGACGGAATAAAATCACTGAAATCAATGTTGCTGATAGCATCAAACAGATAAGGCGCGCACTGGTAGAGGCAGACGTTAGCTATAAAATCGCAAAGGACTTTACAGAATCGGTTAAGCAAAAAGCAATGGGTGAGAATGTACTCACCAGCTTAAAGCCTGGCCAACTCATGACCAAAATAGTGCGCGATGAAATGGCTCAGCTCATGGGGGGTAAGGCCAGCGAATTAAACCTTAAAAGTAGCCCTGCTATTATCCTTATGGCGGGTTTGCAAGGTTCTGGTAAAACAACGCATAGTGCAAAGCTGGCAAATTACCTCAAGCGTAAAAAGACCAAGAAACCACTTTTAGTAGCTTGTGATGTGTATCGTCCTGCTGCAATTGACCAATTAAATGTGTTGGGAGAACAACTCGGTATAGAGGTGTTTAGTAAGCCAGAAAGCAATGATCCTGTAGATATTGCAAATGCAGCCATCGCCCATGCTAAAGCCAATGGCCATAATGTGGTTATTGTGGATACGGCTGGACGCTTAGCTATTGATGCACAAATGATGGATGAGATAAAACGCATCTATACCGCTGTAAAACCTGATGAAACCCTATTTGTGGTGGACTCTATGACCGGTCAAGATGCTGTAAATACGGCAAAGGCCTTCAATGATTTGCTCGACTTTAATGGCGTAATTTTAACCAAACTTGATGGTGATACCCGTGGTGGTGCTGCCCTCACCATTAATGCCATCGTACAAAAGCCCATTAAATTCATCGGTACGGGCGAAAAAATGGACGCCCTAGATGTTTTTTACCCAGACCGTATGGCAGATCGTATTTTGGGTATGGGTGATGTGGTTAGTCTTGTAGAACGTGCTCAAGAACAATTTAACGAGGAGGAAGCGCGCAAACTCAGCAAGAAAATTGCCACCAATAAATTCGGGTTTGACGATTTTCTGGATCAAATACAACAGATCAAGAAAATGGGAAATATGAAAGATCTGCTTGGTATGATTCCAGGAATGGGTAAGGCCATGAAGAATATTGATATTGATGATGATGCATTCAAACACATTGAGGCCATCATTCATAGCATGACTAAACAAGAACGCGAAAATCCGGAAATAATAAATGGTAGCCGCAAAAAGCGTATTGCTACGGGTTGCGGACGAGATATCACAGAAATCAATCGCCTGATGAAGCAATTTGATGATATGAAAAAGATGATGAAAGTGATGCAAAACCCCGGTGGCCGTAGAAATATGATGAATATGATGCGGGGGATGTAATGTGTCTAAAATTAAA
>CAYQDW010000040.1:20472-22133 GCA_964416385.1 uncultured Cryomorphaceae bacterium
TAAAATTAAAAGATTAAAACTGTTGGGGCAGGCACGCAAATTTGAAGACTTAAAAGTATGGCAAGATGCTCGTCAACTGTGCGCTTGGGTTTCTGCAATAAGCCCTAAAATTTCTGAGAAGCGGCTCTATCGTTTAAAGGATCAATTGGAAGGTTCATCTGGAAGCATTATGGATAACATAGCTGAGGGATATGAACGAACAGGTAAAAAAGAGCTAATAAACTTTTTAATTATTGCGAAAGGTTCAGCGGGAGAGTCCAGATCCCAATTATACAGATTGGCTGATAATGCTATCATTTCGCAGGAGGAATTAGAATCCCGCCTGGAACAATCTTTAGGCATTAGTAAACAAATTACAGGTTTCATTAAGTATTTAAAAAACACTGAAATTGATGGCTGGCGTTTTTCTGAACCAACTCACTTTTACAGTGATAGCCAAGAACAAAATGAAAGTCATGGTTGAAATAATACTTAGCATGTATTTTCAATTTCTTAAATATTAAATCTTAGATTTTCAATGACAATTCTAGACGGCAAAGCCACCTCACAAACCATTAGAGCAGAAATAGCGGAAAAAGTAAAAGCGCTTAAATCTGCTGGTAAAAAGGTGCCGCATCTGGCTGCCGTTTTGGTGGGTACAGACGGTGCAAGTATGACTTATGTAAACGCCAAAGTAAAAGACTGTGCGGCAGTAGGCTTTGCATCAACGCTTATAGAATTGCCAGAAACAACTACAGAAGAAGCCTTGATGGAGGTCATTGAAAAGCTAAATGCTGATGCAGAAATAGATGGGTACATTGTTCAGCTACCACTGCCTAAGCATATTGATGAGCAGCGCATCTTATTGGCTATAGACCCTTCAAAAGATGTTGACGGCTTTCATCCGCAAAGTGTGGGGCGTATGGTTTTAGGCTTACCAGGATTTATTTCGGCCACACCATTGGGAATCATGGAGTTGTTAGAGCGCTATAATGTGCCCACATTAGGCAAACATGCTGTGGTTATTGGTCGAAGTAACATTGTGGGTAAACCGATGAGTATACTCCTCGGACTTAACAAAAGCCCTGGTAACTGTACTGTAACCCTGGCGCACAGCAAAACACAAAATCTAAAAGCATTATGTGCAGAGGCAGATATAATCATAGCTGCTTTAGGTATACCTGAGTTTGTTACCGGCGCAATGGTAAAAGAAGGGGCTACTGTGATAGATGTGGGTATTACCAGAATTCCAGATTCAACAAAAAAATCAGGATACCGCCTTATTGGTGATGTTAAATTTGATGAGGTGGCACCCAAATGCGCATTTATTACGCCCGTGCCTGGTGGCGTTGGCCCAATGACAAGAGCTGCACTTTTGCTCAATACCTTAAAGGCCGTTGCGTTTAAGAATTGAATAGCTGATCAATAGCCAGAGCAAGTTTTCGATCCTTCTCAGTGACTACATCACCTGCATCGTGGGTACTTAAATTAATAATCACCCGGTTGTAAATGTTGGTCCATTCTGGATGGTGATTTTGCTTTTCTGCAACTAGTGCCACACGGCTCATAAATGCCCAAGCTTCAATGAAATTAGCAAATACGAAGGTTTGCGTCAGCTTGTTGTTCTCTTCTTTCCACATGTGATAAAGATGTTTTTTTTAGTTTAGAGATGAAATGTTTAC
>CAYQDW010000041.1:0-22048 GCA_964416385.1 uncultured Cryomorphaceae bacterium
CATCTTCCTTATGTACTTCTCCTATTTATGGTTGGTATGTCGACAGTCCTAATGGTTGGAGTTTGACAGGCGGCTCTACGATGAATGACTGGGTGCCAAATATTCAATTCACGGAAGCAGGCACTTATACTTTGTCATATTACTTGTTGAATAATTGCGGGGGTGATACCATTTCGCAAAATATTTATGTTCGGGACAAGCCGGAGGTTACTCTACCGCAAAATATTCAGCCTTATTGCGATACGGTAATTGTAAACACACTTACAAACCCAAAACACCAGCAGTCTGTAATTGATAATGGCTCGGCAGTTACCAGTTATTTGTGGCGCATTTCACCAAGTGTGCCGTTTTTAAATAATACAGATAGCACCTCACAATATCCTGTTTTTAAGCTTGAGCCCAATACATATACCATTCAGTTGATTGTAACCAATGGATGTGGTAGTGATACCGCTACCCAAACCGTTTTGGTGAACTCTCTAACAAATGGAGGTTTTTTAACAAATGTTACCTCCGGGTGCACACCTTTGTCAGTTATTGCTCAAAGTACCAGTTCTTTAGGTGTTCAGCATACTTGGTATATCAATGGTACACAGTACAGTACTTCTAGAGATACATCAATGGTGCTTACCAATTCTGGGACTGTAGATTTAACGTATCAAATTCTTCTTTCTGTATACTCCGGGCCTGGTTGTCAAGATTCGATTATGCAAATTGTAACGGTTCATCCTCAACCAACGGCAAACTTTACAGGTATGGATGTTTGTCTTGGGGGTGGCACACAGTTTTCTGATTCTTCATCCGCGGCTGTTGCACCAATAAACCAATGGTTTTGGGATTTTGGAGATGGAGCAACATCTTCATTGCAAAGTCCAATTCATAATTATACGAATGCAGGCCATTACTTTGTGGGGCTAACGGTAACAGACACAAATGGTTGCACAGACTTTTTTGGAGACAGTGTTTGGGTACGCTCTATTCCTACTGCAGCGTATGGTTTAAACTATTCAAGTTTTCCAGATTCTGCTTGTATACAAGATTCAATATACTTTATAGACGCCTCAACTGTGGATGCCAATGGATCTCCGATTGTATCTTGGGCATGGGATATTTTTAATGATGGCATTATTGACGCTACTACACAGAACACATCCTATGTTTTTCCCACAGCCGGAACATTTCCAGTTAAGTTAGTAATTACCTCAGCTCAAGGTTGTACAGATACAATCATTGATTCCATTTATATATCTAATCCGCCGTTACCATTTTTTACACTTTCTAATACCGTTGCTTGTACGCCTTTTACAACTACAGTAACCAATCAAAGCAGCGGCTACGTTACTGATTATAATTGGCTCTTCTATTCGCTTGATAGCAACAGCAATCAGGTTGTTGAACATACTTCTACACAAGCCAATCCTAATCCATTACCTGTTTTTCAAGCTAATGCTTTAACAAACAAGGTTATTTATGTAGAATTAACTGCTTCTAACGATTGCTACTCAGCTACCTACTTCGACACTATTAATATAAAGCCTATTCCAATCCCATTTTTCATATTCAGCAGTGATACTGGATGTTCTCCACTTACCGTGGCAATTCAAGTAGATGGTTTGGCTACTGGAAATCCAGATTCAATTGTTTTTGATTTTGGTGACGGTACACCAGGATTAACATTATTCCCCAACATTAACATATTGCCGAACGGGGATACTTTGTTTACGTGGAACCAGCAAATGCACACCTTTGTATATAACGGCCAAAAGCTGGATACAACTTATTACGTTACACTCAGGGCTTCTAGCGAATGTGGTGATTCTACTTATACCTCACCGATTAACGTGAAGAACCGCTCTGTCCAATCATTTTTTATAGCCAATAAAAACACGGGTTGTTCGCCACTCAGCGTTACATTTTCAGATGTGTCCTTTGCTTCGCAGGCCGTTTCGTATTGCTTTAATTTTGATACTATTAACAAAGTTTGTAACGGACCAACATTTTCTGGCCCTAACCCAAGTTACACGTTTAACCAAGCGGGGCTTTATGTTGTCGCACAATTCGCATTTAATAATTGCGGGGCAGATACAAGCTACCAAGTAATAGATGTAAGGCCCGGACCTAACGTGCAATTCACTTTTACGAATCCAACTTGTAAAGGCGATTCAATTTACTTCACCAATAATACCACACTCTCCTCTGGAAACATCTGGGGCTATAAATGGACTTTTGGTGATGGAGATTCTTCATTTATCACCTCTCCAGCGCATTACTACGCTACAGCAGGAACCTATACAGTTTGTTTAACCACTTTTACAGATGCAGGTTGTGATAGTACGTATTGTCAACAAATAGTGATTTCTGGAACCCCGGTGGCTGATTTTTCATTCACCAATAATGTATGTAGAAATCTTCAGCCCATTCAGTTTACCAATCTTTCCACCAATGGCGGAGGTAATATCATTAGCTATGAATGGTTTTTTGGCGATGGTGGCATCTCCACTCAAATTAATCCGTCTTATACCTATGCTAGCCCAGGAACGTATGATGTAAAACTCTTAATCACTAATGACAATGGGTGCGTTGATTCAATTATTCAACCGTTAACCATTTACCCAGTGCCTACGGCTGATTTTAGCTACGTGATTGCTGGTGGTGACACTTGTGGCGCACCACAAACAGTACAGTTTACCAATAACAGCAACGGTGCGGGTGGATATTATTGGGATTTCAATTCAACGGTAAACCCCGGTCAAGATACTTCTATACAAATGCACCCTAGCTTCACATTTACCCAACCAGGTTACTATGATGTAATGCTTATTTCAAGAAATGGTTTGGGCTGCGAAGACACCATTATCAAGCGGATAAATATTCACCCAATACCAGTGCCTGATTTTATCCCTGATATGTTATCAGGATGTGCGCCAATGCTGGTAGTTTTCAATAATACAACACGCTTACCAGTAGGTTTTACAGACAGCATTGCCTATACATGGCATTTTGGTGATGGTACTTCCTCAACACAAACAAACCCTATACATACCTATAAAAACCCAGGTAGCTACACTGTAACGTTGGTGGCAGAATCTGAATATGGCTGTATTGATAGTGTAACTTATTCAGGACTGATATCTATATTCCCGGTACCCGCACCAAATTTCAATTTCACGCTTCAAGAATTTGGCATATTTGAGTATCGAAATTTAACTACGGGCGGTACGTTGCCATATCAAAGTTACTATTGGGATTTTGATGATGGCCAATTTTCTACTGATCGAAACCCAACCCATGAGTTTGATATAGATAGAGTAGGATGGGAGCGTGGGTTCCGAGTTTGTTTAACGGTGGTTGATGCCAATGGGTGCGATTCTACTTGGTGTGACACGGTTACCGTTGGTGCATTCACATTGTTTGTTCCCAATGCAATGGCGCCAGACTCACAAGGTGAAGAGTCGATATTTCTACCCAAAGGTCAAGGATTAGAAACGTATTCATGCATGATTTTTGACCGTTGGGGAAATTTATTGTGGCAAACAGATAAACTAGACCCAAGTACAGCTAGTCCAACTGAAGGATGGGACGGCACTTATCAAGGCCAACCAGTGCCTCCTGGTGTTTATGTATGGCGAATAGATGCCACTTTTGCCAACGATGTTATTTGGCGAGGTAGTGGTTTTGACCAGGATTTAGGAACAAATACAGGAACCATAACCGTGCTCCGTTGAGAAAAATCATCCTCCTAGCTAGCAGTATTATGTTTTCTTTGAGCTTATTGGCTCAAGATCCTGTATTCTCTATGTTTTACCTGAACAAAGTCTTTTTAAATCCAGCGTATACTGGGGTAAACAGAGATTTACAGCTAACTTCTTTAACGCGGATGCAATGGACCGGCTTGCCTGGAAAAATGCAAACAAGTACCGCAAGTATAGATGTGGCATGTCCGAGCAGCAAACTCGGCTTTGGTGCAATATTTTATCGCGATGTAGCTGGTGATGCTTTTTTAACTAAAAATCAAGGCTCATTTACACTAGCAGCGCACATTCCATCCAGATACCCCCGAAATTTTGGTCTTAAATTTCTTCGCGGAAGGAAATATATTTTTTCTGCGGCGCTTAGTTACAGCGTTGCACAAAAACAAGTAGATTGGGGTAATCTGATTTTTTCTGATCAGCTAGATGAAATATTGGGCGTAATTAGGCCCTCCAATGCACCACTTGGTGCGGCGGAAGTAACTAATATTATTCATGACTTAGGTGCAGGATTGTTGTTTCGATCGGAAATCAACAGAACAGGGTCATATATTTCTTTAGGCTTTGCCGGCTACCACTTAAATAGTCCTGTAGAAACATTTTTCGGCAGCGATACCCGAATCCCGATAAGATATTCGGCTCATGCGTTTATTAATTTCAGAACTACTCCCAAGTATTCAAATGCCGTTCCAAGGTTTTTAAGTTTAGGCGGTAATTGGGATAGACAACAAACATTGCAAACATGGCAGCTTGGCGGCACATTTACCTTTGGTAAAAATCTTCTTTTAGGGATGTGGTATAGAAACCGATATTTTAGTCTGCCAGATCTCAATACTGATGCTGCCGTCATCAATATGGTTTTTTCTACCAAGTTTATGAGCGTTGGATATAGTTTTGACCTTACTGTATCTCAATTAGGCATCGCGCAAACCCAAGGCACACATGAGTTTGGTATCAGCTTTAGGTTTGACCAGGTTTATTTGTGTAAAAAACAAAGTAAGCTAAGCAAGGCTGATAGGCGCTGTTTTCTCGTAGACGAAAAATTCTTTAAGGGCAACGATGTAATTAATTATCTGCCCTAAGTTACTTATCTGTTTCGTTTTTAACGTTTTATCCTCAGTTCTCATTTAACACTTTTGAGAGTCCTTCTAATAATTCATGGCTAAGTCATGATTATAACGTAATTCCCTTGTCCAGATGTCATTTTGATATGAAGAGCTTTGTGCAGAAATGGTCTATTAAACTCTCTTGAGATAATATGTTAAGAATTTAAAAAATCTATTGCTTATAAATGTGAGTTTATTAACTTGGGCACCTTAATCACAAAAAGCTTTAGGTATGCTAAAACAATTACGTTTATTATTCACAATTATGGCCTCCTTGCTCACAGTATGGGGACATGCCCAGACATATTGTGCTGCCGGGCCATCGTCTACGGCTGATTCGGAGATTACGAATGTTGCTTTATTAGGCGATAATTTCTCCATTTCAAACTTGGCTACCTGTCCGGGTGCTGCTGGTGTTGTAGATTATACAGCAACAGACTCAGCAGACGTGAGTTTAGGTACCAGTTACACACTTAATGTTACTTTCAGTACATGTGGCGGTGTTTACACTGGATTTGGTCGCGCTTGGATTGACTGGAATCAGGATGGCGACTTTCTAGATGCTGGTGAAGAATTAGGTTCTTGGGGACCAGGTTCTCCGGCGCCACAAAACACAACTACATTTAATGCTAGTTTTTCTTTTACAGCACCAACAACAGCTACATTAGGCGCAACGCGCATGCGTGTTATGCAA
Source organism: uncultured Cryomorphaceae bacterium (assembly GCA_964416385.1). Lineage (GTDB taxonomy): Bacteria > Bacteroidota > Bacteroidia > Flavobacteriales > Schleiferiaceae > JAUHWL01. Next base: position 5,550 of record CAYQDW010000041.1, read on the forward strand.
CGCGAAAGTGGTTCAGCGACCTCTACTACGCCCTGTGCTACTTTTACTTGGGGTGCGGTAGAAGATTATAAGATTGTTGTAACCAATACACCTCCTCCATGCCCAACACCAGGTGCCATTGCATCGCTGCCTTCTGGAAATTCGGCTGTGATTAGTTGGGTTTCTACAGGATCTGCATTCGACATTGAGTACGGCCCTATTGGATTTACTGTTGGAACAGGTACATCAGTGACAAGCACAACAACTTCTGCCACACTAACAGGTCTAACAACTAACACGGGTTATGACGTATATGTGCGTAATAACTGTACAGCGGCGGGTAGCGGTACAAGTGCTTGGTCTCTGGTACACACATTTTTTACCACTTGCGGTACTTTCAGTACTTTTCCTTGGGTTGAGAATTTTGAAGGTTCAACTTGGGTAGCAAGTGCAAACTTTTCTACAAGTGGGGATGCCATTGACCAATGCTGGGACAGAAACCCAACTTCTTATCCGCCAATGGCATGGTTATGCCACACAGGCACCACGGGTTCTAGCGGCACTGGCCCAAATAGCGCTAATTCTGGTAATAACTACATGTTTACAGAAACAAGTAGTGGCACCACAGGGTCTTTTGCGTATTTAGAGCTTCCTGCTTTTGATATGACATCACTAAATGCGCCTTTGTTCTCTTATTTTTATCACAGATATGGTGCTACAATGGGCAATCTTGATGTACAGGTGTCTCTAGATACTGGTGCAACATGGACTACTGTATTTACCAAAACTGGCGCGCAGCAAAGCGCCAATGCAGATCCTTGGGCGGAAGAGCTTGTAGATCTTACAAACTATAAGTCTGCATATACATTAATTCGCTTTAGAGCTACTAAGGGATCTTCATTTACTAGCGATATGGCTATTGATGACGTACGTCTTGAAGAAGCACCTCCATGTCCTAAACCAACAGCACTTTCTGCATCCAATATAACTTCTTCATCTGCCACAATAAGTTGGTTGAGCAGTGGTACCACATTTGTTGTAGAATATGGTCCAGCAGGCTATCAGCAAGGTACTGGTTTACTAGACACTGTAACAGCTGGTTCTATTAATTTAACTGGACTTGCTGGTAATACAACGTATGATGTTTATGTGTTAAATGACTGTTCTTCTAGCGGAAATGGTATTTCTGCATGGGGCGGCCCTGCCACCTTTACTACGCTTTGTAATGCGTTTATCACGCCATTTAGTGAGGGTTTTGAGTCTACATCAACAGGTACAACCTCTAATTTAACTGTGCCTGTTTGTTGGGAGTACGTTAGAACATCTACATCCCCTTTCGCTTACGTGATTAATTTTTCTGGATATGCTCGTACTGGTACAAATTGTTTACGTTTTTATAGCAGTTCGGCACCTACTACCGGAGATTCATCAATGTTTATTTCTCCAGAAATTGACGGAATGGACGTAACGGGTAAGCGTATTGAGTTTTGGGCAAGAAGTTATTCATCAAGTACAGCATATGATTGTGAGCTTGTTGTGGGTACTGTTAGTAGTCCTGGTAACATAAGTTCTTTTGTACCTATGGACACCTTCAGTATTGGCAATAACACAACTTATCAATATTTCCAAACATATTTTGATGCTGCAAATGGCTATAATGGTACGCATAAGTACATAGCAATTTTCGATAATTCAGGAACTTTTGATTATACGGTTATCGATGACATAACCATTAGTGATATTCCACAGTGTACACCATCCACTAATGTTGTGGCTAATGGATTAACAAGTAGCTCTGCAACAATTGAGTGGATCCCAGGTTCAGGAGTAGCATTTCAAGTGGAATATGGCCCACAAGGTTTTACGCAAGGAACAGGAGCCCCAATTTATTCAACAACAGATTCATCTTACACCATTACGGGTTTAACTGGTAATACATGTTATGATGTCTACGTTAGAGATAGCTGTGCCACTGGTACTTTTAGTCCATGGTTTGGACCAATAACTGTTTGTACACTTTGTGATGCGGTAGCAACTCCTTATACGGAGAACTTTGATAATGCCACAACTGGAAGTACTACTATTCCATCGATGCCAGATTGCTGGTTCTACTACAAGAGTTCTAATCATATAGGTTATGGCTACACTTACTCATTTTTAAGCCCGAATTCAGCGCCAAACCATTTTAGATTTTACAACAGCTCCGCGCTGGTAGATACATTAGTTATAATTTCTCCTGCGGTGCAAAACATGAGTGCAGGTGATAAACTAGTGAAATTTTGGGCTAAGTCTGGTTCTACCTCATACGATGTCCCGATCGTAGTTGGCACAATGGGATCTCCTACTGACCCAAGCACTTTTCATCCAATAGATACGGTTCTTACCAATGGTACAACCTACAGTGAGTTTACCGTTTATTTGGATACAGCTTCTGGTTACAATGGAATTGATAGTCATGTGGTTATTGGGCATGCGAATGGAGGAACTTTTAGAAGCTTATATGTTGATGATATTAGCATAGAGCAGATTCCATCATGCACGCCCCCATGGAATATTTCTGCTGGAAATATTACGGCAAGTTCCGCAAGTATTAGCTGGTCATCTTTACAAGGTACGTGTTTTAAGATTGAATATGGTCCAACAGGATTTATTCAAGGTACGGGTAATGGTTCTACAGTAAGCAATGCTACATCTCCGACTACATTGTCAGGTTTAAGCTCTAATACTTTCTATGACGTATATATTGCCGATTGTTGTGATTCGACTGTTTTTGCTGGCCCATTTACCTTTAAAACAAATTGTGTTACTCAGTTAAATGGCTCTTACACAGTTGGCGGTCCGAGTTCAGACTTTGCCACTCTTGATAGTGCAATGAGCGTATTAGTTGGATGTGGTGTAACGGGCCCAGTTACTTTAAACCTACAGGGTGGTACGCACACAATCTCGGGTCAATCAGTTGGGTCAATTATTGGTGGTAGTTCTACAAATACGGTTACAATATCGGGTGGTGGCGTGGCCACTGATACCATTTTATTCACCTCTGGCTCTGTTGGTTTTGATTTTGATGGAGGCGGTAACTTTGTTTTTGAGGATGTAACAATTAATGGTGCTTCTACTGGAAGAACCTTCTGGTTACATAACGGAGCGAACAATATCAGCTTTGATAATTGCCATCTTTGGAATAATCCAACAACAACATCTTCAACAACCGGTGTGATTGTAGCCTCAAGTACAGCTACTAGTAATTTCTCTTCCGGAAATAATGCAAGCAATATTACCGTTCAAAATTGTAAGCTCGTTGGTGGTTACTGTGGTGTTATATTCTACGGCTCTGGTACTACAAGTTATAATAGCGGTATAACCATTGAGAATTGTGAATTTGAAGATGTTTACTACTATGCTTTACGCTTCTATTATATGGAAGATGTAGAAGTAGTTGGTAACACCATCACAGGTAATGCACCGATTTATGGTATGTATAGTTATTACTGGAATGATATTAAAGTTGAGCGCAACCACTTGATAGGTGCAACCTCTGCCTTATATTCTGGATATGTTAATATTTACCGTACTGACACTCCAGCGGTAAGGTCTACCATTAAGAACAACTTCTTTGTTGGTGGTACTACGTATGGCAACTATAACTATGCAGCACGTTTCTTAGATTATGCCCATAATTCTGTGAATAACTCAGGTACATATGGAGCATATTTCAGTGCAACCACAAGTGCAGCATTAGTAAGCTATGACGTAAATATCTACAACAACATCTTTGTAGGTGGAACCAATTATGCACTTTACATATTTGCAAACAACTTCCAAAATCTGAGTGCTGATTACAACATCTTCTTTACAGGAGGATCAAATCTTGCATACTGGAATGCTGTTCGTACTGACCTTGCAGCTTTAAAAGCAGCAGATTTGAATAATAACCAAAATTCGCTAAGCGGTGATCCTGGTTATATTTCTGCGACAGACCTCCACATTGCAGGTACATTGCCTAATGATGCTGGTTTTACTGGATATGCAACAGAAGATATCGATGGCGATACCCGTCCTGCCTCTGGTTCTACAAATGTTGATATCGGTGCCGATGAGTATACACCATTACAAAATGATGCCGCTATGGAGGCGATGTTGGTAGCACTCGCAGGCTGTGGCGACTCAGCAACAGAAGTGAGCATTGTGGTGAAGAACTTTGGTATCAACACCATTAACTCTCTGCCAGTAACGGTAATGGTTAGCGGTGGCGTAACGGCTACGTTAAATGCAACGAGCACCAACACCATAGCTCCAGGTGCTACGGATACCATCTTGGTTGGAACAATTAATACATATGCTGGTGCAAATGGCGTAAACTTTATGGGTTACACGCAATTGGCAAACGATCAGAAGTCTAGTAATGACACCATGATGGTTGGCCCTGGTGCATATGTGCCTTTTGAGCCACAGTATTACCCAGAAGATACCGTTTGTTCAAGCGTGGATAGCGCAAGTTTCGCGGCGGTTTCTGTGCCAGGTGCAATGTATGGTTGGTATGCCAGTCTTACAGATACTATTCCTGTTGCTACAGGTGATACCTTCACGTTTGCAGTAGGTGGTCAAACCACTTGGTATCTAGAATACTTAAGCAATGCAGACAGTTTACTAACCACATTTGCTGCGGGCAATGGTCAGAATGGTAATATGTTTGACCTTGTTGTTAAGAATACCGTTACGATTACTGGTTTCACCATAAACAACTCTACATCAGGTGCCGCTGAGGTTTATTACAAGAGCGGTAGTTATGTAGGTAGTGAAACAACGCCAGCAAACTGGACTAACTTAACAACTACGCCAATTACTATTAGCACAAGCTCTGGTCCTACATATTTTGACTTACCTGCGCCAATTACTTTGGCTAGCGGTCAAACACATGCGTTCTATGTAACCATGAGTACAGGTTCAGTAAGCTACACCAACGGCTCATCTGTTGGTAGTGTGTATGCGTCTAACGCAGATCTAGATTTCCTTGAAGGTATTGGTAAGAGCTATCCTTTTGGTTCTACTTTCTCTCCAAGAATCTGGAATGGTGTTATTCACTATGGTTCTGTAGGATGTTCTGATGTTCGTCAAACATTAACCTTAGGATTAAACACAGATACTGCCGTTGCGGCCTATTCATTCAATGTTCAAACCAATGGTTCTGATGTTGATTTTGATGCTAGCGCTTCTAGTGGACATGTTTACTCTTGGGACTTTGGTGACAACAACACAGGTTCTGGTATGATGACTTCTCATACTTATGCAACTGCGGGTACCTACAATGTGTGTTTATATGTAACTGATACAGTTTGTAATACCACTGACACACTTTGTCAAGATGTTACGGCAACCATTGGTATCGAAGAGAGTCTAATGAACCAAACGCTCACCATCTATCCAAATCCAAATAACGGAACCTTCCGCGTTGAATTCCAAGTAGAAGGCCTTCAGGATGTAGAATTAAGAGTCGTTTCATTACTCGGTCAGGTTATGTTTGAGAGCAAGCCAGGCAATATTTCAGGTAGCTATCGTGAAGAAATTGATCTAAGCGATGAAGCTGCTGGGGTATATGTATTGCAACTTGTTACAGAAAACGGTACCATCAGTAGACGAGTAACTGTTAGAAAATAACAATTAGCATATATCTAATTGTTAAAAATTTAAAAAAGCCCCTGGTATTTTTCCAGGGGCTTTTGTTTTTTTAAAATATCCTATCGTTAACTAATTGTAAACTATAAATGAATATTCATTTATCAATTTTTAATAATTGAAATCAAACAATTGGTGTTTCTCATTGAGCGATGTGTGTTGATGCCCTATTGAGCATCCCTTCCCGCTTACATTTAGAAACACTAAAAAGTTTGATTCATGAAAATACAATTACGATTAGGGGGTTTAATGGTTGCCCTGCTCACGTTTATTGGAATAAACGCACAAACCATACTTAATACTACAGCGGTTTCAGGTTTCGCTAACAACAATGGTAGCGGAATAGTAACCTTTAACTTTCAGAACAGTAATTCTTATGATATAATTATCACTGACATTGAGGGTATAACAGGAACATCTGGTGTAAATACCGCTGAGTTGTACTATAAAACTACTCCTGTTAGCGGTACGCCTGGGGCGATTTCTTCCGCTAATGGCTGGACACTTGCTGCGAGCCAGAGTTTTACAGGTGTTTCAAACACTTCGGGATTAAATACCCAAGTGTTTATGTCTAACATCTCTGTGATTATTCCTGCGAATACCACCTATGGTATGGTTGTGTTCGCACCAGGCCAGCGATACCATACTATGGTTAGTCCAAACATACCGTTAACCACTGTTTCTGCGGGCGGCTGTAGTATTTTAATGGGAACAAACATTAGCTATGGAGGCGGTACGCCACCAGCAGGGCCCACATTTACCCCGCGTGGATGGATGGGTAAAATCACATTTATACCAGCCTTGCCATGTGTAAACCCGCCAACAGGTGGATTTGCCGCTACGAACAAATCTATTACATGTTCTGGTGAGTCTTTTGAGTTAAGCTTATCTGGATCTTCTGGTGGAACTGGCCAAACATATCAGTGGCAATCATCGCCAGATAGTTTGGTTTGGACAGATATCGTAGGCGCTACAACGCCAAATTATCTAGCTAGTCAAAGTACTACCACATATTATCGTTGTGGTCTTACTTGTACTTCTACAGTTTATTCGGCTGGCGTAAAGGTTACAACCTCGGCCACCGCCTTGCCGGGAGGTACTTATACTATAAATGGTAACCTAGTTACTGGTGGTACCAATTTTAACAGTTTTGCTGATTTCCGTCAGGCTATTGTTTGTGGTGGTATTGCCGGACCTGTTGTGGTTAACGTAATAGGGAAAGGAACTCCATATAACGAGCAATTCCAATTAGGTGTAATTGGTGGTAGTAGTTCAACAAATACCATCACCATTAATGGTAATGGCGAAATGATTACCAACGGTGGAGGTGGCGCATATCGCGGTACAGTAACCTTAGATGGTACCTCATATGTTACCTTCAACAATTTGAGCATAGAAGGTAGCGGTACAACCAACTGTTTCGCAGTTCAACTATTGAATGATGCACAAAACATCACTTTTGATAGCTGTACAATTGCAATAAATCCAACAGCTACTTCTTCATTAACAGCCGCGTTTGTAGCTGGTGGTTCACTAACATCTGCTACCACGGCTTCTTTAGGCGCAAGAAACTTAACGGTGACCAACTGTGATATCTCTGGTGGATACTATTGCTTCACACTAACTGGTCCAACATCGGCACCATTTAGTAGCGGAAACTACATCGCCAACAACACCATGCGTGATTTTTATCTGTATGGTATTTATTGTACTTATCAAGACAGTACCACCATCAGAGGAAATGATATCAATCGCTCACAGCGTCAAGGTACCATCACAACATTTTATGGTGCTTATTTCTTAGGCAACATGACGGATGTAATTGTTGATGGAAACAAAATCCACAACCCTGGCGACCAAAACCCAACGGCTACATTTACGTCTTACCCTCTGTTCTTGTCATCTGCTAATGCTTCGCAGGCAGATCCAATGTATGTTGTAAACAATGCGATTTACAATATTAACAGCAATGGTTTAACGTATGGTTTGTATCTGTCTTCTGGTAACTTCATTAATTTCTACCACAATACAGTAAGCATTGATAACGCTTTTGCCACATCTACAAGTGCACAGCGCGCGCTATCTTGCCTTGCAACCAGCGGTACTTTTGAATTTAAGAACAACTTGTTTAGCATTAGTCACGGTGGTACTGGTACCAAGAATGTTGTGTATTTCAGCAGCACGGTACCTACATTTAGTATTAATTACAATCAATACAACATTACATCTACTGGTGGTTCTAACAACACCTCTTACTGGAGTGGCGCAAACTTGGCCACATTTGCAGACTGGCAAGCGGCTAACAGTGGTGCTTTTGAGGTAAATGGTAAATATGGTGACCCTATTTTCGACTCTACAGCTTTTGGGCCACAGAGCAGCGTAGGTAACAGTGCTGGAGACAACCTTAGCGCAATTGTTGCAACTGATATTTATGGTGTTGCTAGAGGTACTTCACCTGATATAGGTGCTGTTGAATTTACACCACTTTCATGTTTGCAGCCCTCAATAATAGGTGCAAGTGCAACGCCTTTCTCAGTAGACTTAAATTGGCTTGTGGGCAGTGGTGTTGATAGTGTGAGTATTGAATACGGTCCTTCTGGGTTTACTCAAGGTACAGGTTTGCAAATTTACACTTCAGATACCACCTATTCATTTACAGGGCTGTTTGATCAAACCTGCTATGATTTTTATTTAACAAGTTGGTGTAGTGGTCAGCCTGGTGTTAGCTATACGTTGTACACAGTTTGTACACCTTGTGGCCCACAGAGTATGCCATTTTCTGAGAGCTTTAATGCATGGCCTCCTGGTTGCTTTGAGTTAACAAATACCACTGGCTGGGATTGGGATCAAGATCCTGCAGGTTATGCAAGAGCGCGCTTTTGGAGTTATTCCACCGGTATTGCTTATATGACTTCGGGGCCAATAAATATCACTCAAGCGGCTCAAGTTAAGTTTAAGTGGGCGCACCTTTACAGCGCTTCTTATCCAGATGATCGTTTAATTCTACGTGCCCGTATTGTAGGATCCTCTAATTGGGATACACTAGTAGACCTTGTTGGTCCAACATTTAATTCTCCTAACTCTGGTAATACAACACCACCTGCTAACGCAAGTGATTTTATTGATTGGTTAGGTTATTTAGATACCAGTTATGTAGGTAATGCAGCAGAATTCCAATTTGTTGCGCTAACAGACTTTGGTCCGCATGCATATGTAGATGATTTTGTAGTTGAAGGTGTTCCAAATTGTACAACACCATTTAACCTTGGCGCGTCTTCAATTACATCAAGTGGAGCTGCCTTAAACTGGAGTACAGTAAACGGTACATGCTTTAATATAGAATATGGTCCTGCTGGATTTATTCAAGGTACAGGCTTAGGTACTACAGTTAATAACGTAACATCACCCTATAGCCTTACAGGTCTTAATGCCAATACCTCTTATGACTTTTATGTGAGCGATTGTTGTAATGGTGTTTGGGTAGGTCCATTTACCTTTAAAACACTTTGTACATCACAGCTTAACGGTACCTATACTGTAGGTGGAACACCAGGTGCAACTAATTTTGCAACATTAGATAGCGCCATGAATGTTTTAACGGGCTGCGGTATTAGTGGGCCAGTGGTATTTAATCTTCAAGGTGGAACATTTTTAATTCCTGGACAACAAGTAGGAAGTATAACTGGTGTTAATGCTACTAATACTGTTACGTTTAAGGGTGGTGGTTTTTCAACAGATACCATCAAAATTACTGGTGGTACCGCAGGGTTTGATTTTGACGGTGGTGGCCATTTCATCTTTGAAGATCTCACCGTTGATGGTGGCGCTTCTGGACGTACAATTTGGTTACACAATGGCGCTTCAAACATCAGCTTTGATAATTGCCACTTGTTAAACACGCCTTCTGCAACAGGAAGTACAACAGGGGTTATTGTAGCTTCAGCAACAAGCACAAGTAACTTTAGTTATGGTGATAATGCCAATAACATCAGCGTTACCAACTCTAAGTTGGTGGGTGGTTATTGTGGTGCTATCTTTAATGGTACAAGCACTTCAAACTATAGCTCTAATATTACCATAGAAGATTGCGAGTTTGAAGATGTTTATTACTATGCTTTACGTTTCTATTATATGAGTGACATTAGCATAAAAGGTAATAGCATTACAGGCGCTTCACCAATCTATGGTATGTACAGTTATTATTGGAATAACATCGCTATTGAGCGTAATTACCTCAAAGGAACAACCTCTGCATTGTACTCAGGATATGTAAATATCTATCGTACAGATACTCCAGCTGTTCGTTCTACCATTAAGAACAACTTTATGATTGGCGGAACTACCTATGGCAATTACAACTATGCAGCGCGTCATTTAGATTATACGCACAATTCTGTATACAACTCTGGTACCTATGGTGCGTACTTTAGTGCAACAACCTCTGCAGGTTTAACAAGCTTTGATGTTAAGATGTACAACAACATCTTTGTTAGTTCTACTAACTATGCGTTGTATTGTTTTGCAACAAACTTCCCAGGTATAATGGCGGATAATAACATCTACTATACCAATGGAACATCATTGGCTTATTGGAATGCCGCCAGAGCAGATCTTGCAGCGCTTAAGGCAGGAGATTTAAACAATAACCAGAATTCGCTCAGCGGTGATCCAGGTTATATATCAAATACAGACTTACACATCATTGGTACTTTGCCTAACGATGTTGGTGCAAATGGTTATGCCACAGATGATATTGATGGCGATACACGTCCTGCTACTGGTTCTACCACTGTAGATATAGGTGCAGACGAATACACACCATTACAGTTTGACGCTGCAATGAATGCGCTACTTGTGCCTACTGCAGGCTGTGGCGATTCAGCAACTGAGGTGCATGTAGTTGTTACCAATTTCGGTTTAAATAGTATTACATCTTTACCAGTAACGGTTATGGTTTCTGGTGGTGTTACCGCAACCTTAAACAATACACTTACGTCTGGTATAGCACCCGGTGCAACAGATACCATTTTAGTGGGAACAATAAACACCTATGCAGGTGTTACTGGCGTTAACTTTATGGGTTACACCCAATTAGCAAATGATCAGAATACAAGCAACGACACGCTAAGTGTTGGCCCTGGCGCATACACGCCTTATGAGCCTCAGTATTATCCTGAAGATACCGTTTGTGCCAATGCAGATAGTGCAACATTTGCCGCTGTAACCGTTCCAGGCGCTATGTATGGATGGTATGCAACAGCTACCGATACTGTGCCTGTTGCTATGGGAGATTCCTTCACCTTTGCAGTTAGCGGTCAAAATACGTGGTATTTGGCATACTTGAGTAATGCAGACAGCCTGCTTACCACATTTGCTGCTGGTAATGGCCAAAATGGTAACATGTTTGATTTGGTAGTTAAGAATACCGTAACCATTACTGGTTTCACCATTAACAACTCAACGGCAGGTGCAGTAGAGGTTTATTATAAATCAGGTAGCTATGTAGGAAGTGAAAATTCAGCTGCGAACTGGACAAACCTCACGCCTACACCTATAACCATTGCTACCACTGCAGGACCAACATATTTTGACTTACCGGCATCAATTACATTGGCAAGCGGTCAAACACATGCGTTCTATGTAACCATGAGCACAGGTTCTATGAGTTATACCAATGGTGGAACTATAGGTAATGTTTATGCCTCAAATTCAGATTTAGACTTCCTTGAAGGTATTGGTAAGAGCTATCCTTTTGGATCAACATTCTCGCCAAGAATCTGGAATGGTATCATTCATTACGGGTCTATTGGTTGTTCTGATACACGTCAAGTCCTAACGCTCAACCTAAATGCTGATTCTGCGGTTGCTGATTACAGCTTTGCCGTTCAAGCAAATGGTGCTGATGTTAACTTTGATGCATCTGCGTCTATAGGTAACACTTACACTTGGGATTTTGGTGATGGTAATTCAGGTTCTGGTGTTACAACCAGTCATACTTATGCTAATGGCGGTACATACACTGTGTGCTTGGTAGTTACAGAGCCTGATTGTGGTACCACAGATACCATTTGTAAAAACGTACTTGTAACGGTAGGTATAGAAGAAAGTCTTATTAACCAAACACTTTCTATCTATCCTAACCCAACAAATGGCGCTTTCCGTGTAGAATTCCAGGTAGAAGGTTTACAAGATGTTGAATTGCGCATCGTATCTCTTCTCGGACAAGTTATGTACGAAAGCAAACCTGGTAACATCTCTGGTCTATATCGCGAAGAAATAGACTTGAAAGATGAAGCAGCAGGCGTTTACATTTTACAAGTTATAACCGATGATGGCGCCATAAGCAAGCGCATCACGCTTAGAAAATAAGGTTTTATAAACGTTATTCTTTAAGGCCCTTTTGCGCAAGCAAAAGGGCCTTATTTTTGTTTCATGTTTTATATTGGTCAAAAAGTAAGGCCTGTAGAGGAGGCTGACATTTATACGGTTACCCAAATCACCAACGATTACATTATTGCAGTTGATGATGATGGGTTTGCTTATGAATTTTTGACAAAGGAGGTGGTGCCACACAGTGCCGAAAACTTGCTCAGTTTTAAACTAGAACAAGATGCACGTTACAAGCTGGCAGCTGATCAGACAGAAAAGAAATCTCAACCGCACATTAGAAACCAAAAGAAATCATACGTTGAATATGACCTCCATGCTGGAGTTTTGCTTGGCAGTACGGCTGGCATGAGTAATCATGAAATATTAACAGAACAATTGGCCTTTGCCAGAGAAATGCTTGAAAAGGCCAGACGCAACAATGATATGTATGTGGTATTTATACACGGTAAGGGTAAAGGCCGTTTGCGTTCTGAGCTGCATAAGCTACTTGCGGGTATGGATAAACTAGATTTTTACGATGCTGATTTTCGCACGTATAACTTAGGTGCCACAGAGGTACATTTGCGCTAGTGCTTAAGAAGCTTATTATTGCCAGCTTCTCTTTTGTAAAAACAACTTGGTGGTAAATCAGTATTTAGGATAGATCTTAACGCAATACGTACATTTGTGCGGTTCTTTGAAAAGAAATATAAGTCGCCTTATCGCTCCGGATTTTATGCCGGAGAGGAAAGTCCGGACAACACAGAGCACCATGCTTCTTGTTAAAAGAAGGCAGCTCTGAAGAAATTCAGGGTTGACAGAAAGTGCCGCAGAAAGGTAAACCGCCCCGAACGTGCTTCGGGGTAAGGGTGAAAAGGTGAGGTAAGAGCTCACCAGTACTTCGAGTAATCGGAGTAGCTTGGTAAACCTCGTGGGTTGAAATGCCATGTAAATTGCAGTTTTCAGTTGCTCGCTGAATCCCGAAGCAATTCGGGACTGCAACGGGTAGGCAGAATAGATAAATGATAAGGGCCCCGATTTATTCGGGGTACAGAATCCGGCTTATAGACTTATTTTTATTAAATGCCCCTGAAGGTTTTCTGGGGCATTTTTTGCAATTAAAAGAAATTGATTAGTGGGCTTTAGAAATAAAATTACGCCACCTTGGATTAGCAAGTACAGCGCCTTGTACAAGCAAAAAGGTTTTAAAGCTTTGATAAAAGAGGCCGGGTGGAAAGTTATCTGCGGCATTGTGCTCTTCTACCTAATTCGCGATATTATTCTCTATATCCTCATCCCATATTTAATCTACAAAGGGGTATTTTGAACATAATCAATAGAGTGTCAATTATTGGCGTACATTCGCGCAGATTATAACACTTCAAATTAGTTACGAATTCAAGCCATTACGCATACTTATACGCTGAATTCACATTTCATACCTCACTTTTATGGATGCATTTTTGAGCCTAGGCCTGCAACATGATATTTGCAAGGCCATAGCCGACTTGGGTTTTGAACAACCTACTGAAATACAAAATCAGGCTATTCCTTACCTGTTACAAAACGATGGCGACCTCGTTGGTTTAGCACAAACAGGTACAGGTAAAACAGCTGCTTTTGGTTTACCATTGCTTGAGCTTTTACAGCCAGGCGATTTACCTTTTGCCCTAATCTTAGCCCCAACACGCGAGTTGTGTTTGCAGATTACATCAGAGCTTAAGCTTTTTAGTAAGCAAATGCGAAACGTTCGTATTTCAGCAGTTTATGGTGGTTCGTCTGTTTCTAAACAACGCAAAGAATTAGAAAGTGGCGTTGACATCATTGTTGCAACACCGGGTAGACTATTAGACTTTATCCGCAGGGGCGTGGCCCGTCTTGAGCAATTACGTGTAATTGTTTTGGATGAAGCTGATGAAATGCTTCAAATGGGTTTTATTGATGATATTAGAACAATCTTAAGTGAGGCGCCCAAAGAACGCAAAACATGGTTGTTTTCTGCAACCATGCCCGAAGCCATTTCTAGGTTAACAAAAGACTTTATGCAAAACCCACATGTTGTGCAGGTGGGTAAGCGCAATCAAGGTGCGCAAAATGTTGAACATGCGTACTTCCTTGTGCGTAATGAACAGCGCTTTCAAGCGTTGCGCAGACTTCTAGACTGGGCTGGTAGCCCTTATGGTATCGTGTTTTGTAATACAAAACGAGAAACCCAAGAGGTGGCAGATGAACTCCTCCGCAACAACTATACAGCGGCCGCTTTACATGGCGATTTAAGTCAGCAGCAACGCGATGTTGTTATGAAGGCGTTTAGAAATAAACTCGTTAATATTTTGGTGGCTACAGATGTTGCGGCCCGTGGTATTGATGTTGATGATGTTACCCACGTTATTCATTATGGTTTGCCCAATGAGCCAGAAAGCTACACGCACCGTAGCGGACGTACCGGTAGAGCGGGTAAGCATGGCGTAAGCTGGATTATTTCTGGTTCTAAGCAGGCGGTAAAAATTCCACAGTTACAAAAGCAAATTGGCAAAACCATTCACAAAAAGAGTTTTCCCACAGCACAAGAGGTTTGTAAAAACCAATTGGGTGCATTTGCAACACGTGTGGCCAGTACCCAAGCAGATGTACAAGCCGTTAGACCTTATCTAGAGGATTTACTGCCTCTGTTTGAAGGCATGAATAAAGAAGATGTGGTGAGCTATTTCTTGGCAGAAGAATTTGATTCACTCTTTAAACACTATGCCCAGGCAACAGACCTCAATGTGGTTACAGAGCAGAATCCAAGAAATGAATACCGCTATAGCATAAACTTGGGCGAGGTAGATGGCTTTACTTGGCCAGTGATGAAGGATTGGCTCCGCGAAACGGCAGGACTTAAGAAATATGCCGTAGAAGGGGTTGAGGTTTTTAAAACAAAAAGCGAGTTCAGCATTGTAGCCGATGAAGAGAAAAAGTTAACTGAAGCGCTAGACGATTTAAAGTGGGGTAAGGTTCGCGTTAAATTGCAACGCATTGCCAAGTCTACAAGTCATAAATCTCATAAAGGTGGTAAAAGCGCAAGGCCACCACGCCAGCGCCAACGAAACAAAAAAAGGAGGTAAAACCTCCTTTTTTCTTTTATAATCACAAGTAAGCTCATCTGAATCTTTTTCGGATGAGCGCTTTACAGTTAAGTGCTTATCCAGCGGCTTCTGCCATTTCAACCGATTCTAGCTCACTCAAATAGCGCTCTGCTTCTAGTGCGCCCATGCAGCCTGTTCCCGCTGCGGTAACGGCTTGGCGATACACCTTGTCTTGAGCATCTCCCGTGGCAAAAACACCAGGCCGATTGGTTTTGGTGCTGTCTGCTTTGGTTAAAATATAGCCAACACCATCCATGTCTAATTGTCCTTTAAAGATATCTGTGTTGGGTTTGTGCCCAATGGCTACAAAGAATCCTGAAGCTGGAATCACGCGTTCTTCACCGGTTTGGTTGTTGCGTACACGTACACCTTCTACAGTTTTTTCACCTAGCAATTCTACCGTATCTGTATGCCACAATACCTCAATATTTTTGGTGTTAAAAACGCGGTGTTGCATGGCTTTGCTGGCGCGAAGTTCATCACGTCTTACCAACATCGTTACTTTAGGGCAAAGTTTAGCGAGGTATGTAGCTTCTTCTGCGGCGCTATCTCCGCCACCAACTAAGACCACTTCTTGACCCTTGTAAAAGAAACCGTCACATACGGCACAAGCGCTAACGCCATGCCCCATGAGTCTTTTTTCGCTTTCTAAACCCAAGTACTTGGCAGATGCACCCGTTGCAATAATCACTGTGCGTGCAAGTACCTCTTTTTTCTCATCAATAATAAGTTTGTGCCAGCCTCCGTGTTCTTCACTCAACTCAGCTTGGGTAACGTAGCCCCAACGGATGTCTGTACCAAAACGCTCAGCTTGCTTTTTTAAATCTTCCATCATGGCATTGCCATCAATACCTTCTGGGTAGCCCGGAAAGTTTTCTACTTCTGTAGTTGTGGTAAGTTGTCCACCTGGCTGTAAGCCCATGTACATAATTGGTTTAAGGTCTGCACGTGCCGCATAAATGGCTGCTGTATAACCCGCAGGACCAGATCCTATAATTACGCAATCTTGTTTTTCTATTTGATCACTCATTCTTTCTATTGCTTTAAGCGGTTGCAAAAGTAACCACATCGTTAGTTTTCTGGGGGCAAACGTGGTTTAAAAAATCTATATGTAAATAGATGTAAGTCACGCTAAAATGAAAGTAAACATTAAAATGTTGGCTATCTCTATAGTTTAAATCACTTTACTAATACCCAGCCTGCCCAAAATCATTTAAAAAATCTATTCACCCTCTTCAATCTGATAAAACCAGTTCACACCAATTTCTCAACTTGACCATCTGCCGTTTATGGCTTATTGCGCAACTTTTAAAATCTTTTCTACGTGGCTAAAACCAGCGCTACCTTCCA
>CAYQDW010000042.1:0-22012 GCA_964416385.1 uncultured Cryomorphaceae bacterium
AATGGCCGTAAAAGGCCGTTATCGGTTTGGCACTGGTAACTTTAAACCAATGTTCGGTGCCGTTAAATGTGGCTTGTACTAACCCGCCCGATGTAGAAAGGGAGTCTGCCGTTGCGCAGGTATTTGCTTTAGTGAAAAGTGAAACAGCCACAATGAAGATGGCTAAGAGAAAGAAGCGTTTAGCGTGTGCTGTGCTGTGCTGTGCTGTGCTGTGCTGTGCTGTAGAGGTTAGCATGGTATGGATATTTATATGAAGGCCTAATGTAGCCAGTTGGTTTGAGGTATGCAATGGGTGTAAAGACTTATTCTTACAAAATGTGTTAAGTCATCAAAGCCAATTTTTTTTCTGATGGTTGTGCAAAAAAGCTAATTTATACTGAGTGTTTTTTCAATTTAGCTCAACTCATTGCCCTAAGTTTGCTCAGTATCAGAAATTAAGTTCATGCAGCAATACCACGATTTATTGCGCCATGTATTGGCCAATGGCATAAAAAAAGAAGACCGCACGGGTACCGGAACCATCAGCGTTTTTGGCTACCAGATGCGATTCAATTTGCAGGAAGGTTTTCCCCTGGTTACTACCAAAAAAGTGCACCTTAAAAGCGTGATTCATGAATTGTTGTGGTTTTTAAAAGGCGAAACCAATATTGAATACCTGTGCCAAAACGGGGTGCGCATTTGGGACGACTGGCCCTACGCCGCCTACCAAAAAAGCGATGCATTTGCCGGTGAGGATATTCGGGAGTTTGCCGCAAAAGTTGCTGCAGACCATGACTTTGCCATGAAGTGGGGAAATCTCGGTCCGGTGTACGGTTACCAATGGCGCAGCTGGCCCACACCTGATGGCCGACATGTAGACCAGATAAAGCAGGTAATAGATCAGCTAAAGAATAACCCGGATAGCCGCAGAATTATTGTGAGTGCCTGGAACCCCGGGCAGATAGACCAAATGGCCTTACCGCCCTGCCACGCCTTCTTCCAGTTTTATGTGGCCGATGGCAAATTGAGCTGCCAACTTTACCAGCGCAGTGCTGATATCTTCTTGGGTGTTCCCTTCAACATTGCCAGTTATGCCCTTTTGGTCATGATGATTGCGCAGGTTACCGGCCTTGAATTAGGCGACTTTGTACACACCTTTGGCGATGCCCACATCTACCTGAACCATATGGAACAGGTTAATGAGCAGCTTAGCCGCGATTTCCGCCCCTTGCCGCAAATGAAATTAAATCCAAATATCACCAACCTGCTAGACTTTACGTATAAAGATTTTGAGTTAGTGGGTTATGATCCGCATCCAACAATAAAAGCACCTGTTGCTGTATGAAACTCACCGCCATAGCCGCCATAGCCCAGAACGGGGTAATAGGCAACAACAATGACCTGATCTGGCACTTGCCGGATGACTTGAAGCACTTCAAGGAATTAACCAATGGGCATATCATAATAATGGGCCGCAAAACCTGGGAGAGCATTGGGGCACGCCCGCTACCAAACCGCAGGCACATCATCATTACCCGAAATATTGAATATGAGGCGGAAGGCGCAGAAGTTGTAACCACTATTGATGAGGCGCTTGAACTGGCAAAAGGCGATGACCAACCTTTTATTGTTGGCGGTGGCGAGATTTATCAATTGGCGATGCCTTTTCTGCAACGCATGGAGCTCACCATTGTACATCATAATTTTGAAGGTGACACCTATTTCCCAAATTACAATAACCAAGAGTGGGTAAGTGGTCTAACGCGAAAGCACAGAGCCGATGAAAAACACGCCTATGCTTTTACGTTTGTTCAACTCAACAGAAAAAAGTGATTTACCAACCAAACCCAAGGTTTACACCAATAGAAATATGTGGGCTTAAGTAGGTTTCTTGTGAGTCTGAAAGATCAGACTGCATACCCGTATAAATGTTTTCTGTTTGTACGCGGCGCATCATATATACCAAACCAGCTTGCCCAACTAGCTCTAATATAAAGCCCTTATGTGCACTACTCATTCTAGAAACTAATAGAAGATAATAGTTTTCATAGCTGATTTTCGCAAGCTCTTTTTCGGCACTCCCGATTTTTCTAAACTCTGAAGTTACATCAAAAGTATTAGAAGAGAATTGTTTTGTGCCAATTCTGGCACCTAAAGAAAATGCGGGGTTGTTTAGTGTTTTCTCAACACTGAGAAAAGCACCATAACCGTCTGTGGGCTGATAGTATAGCGTTGGGAGTAAACTCTTTGCTTTCCGAAATGAATAGAACTGCTGGTAGTAAAACATGCCTAAGCCATTGATTTGCCATCTATTTGGCAGCCCAATGCCAACTTCAGCTTTAAGCGCTGTTAAGGCAGAAAAAGGATATATTTTGACTTGACCGTTGAATAACTTCTCCCTGCTTATTTGAGTTTCTTGAGCATTAGCTAGAATGCCACTAAGTAATATAGCTACAAGTAGATATCTTTTCATGAAGCCAAAGTACAATCCGCTTATTTATAAGCTGTTAAGCGATTATTAAGAAGCAGCTTTTAACTTTTTTAAGGCGATATGGCCCATTTTTCTGGCTGCATATGCTTTGTCAACTACAAGTATATGTGCATCCCCTTCTTCTGTTACAGATGGTAGCTCAAACATGTCATCTCTAAAGATGGTTTCACAAATACTGCGTAAACCACGTGCGCCAAGTTTGTATTCTACCGCTTTTTCTACGAGGTAGTCTAGCGCAGATTCTTCTATTTTCAACGTAATGCCATCCATCGCAAATAGCTTTTCGTATTGCTTCAAAAGCGCGTTTTTGGGTTCTGTAAGAATTTGGCGCAAGGCATTGCCATCTAATGGATTGAGATAGCTAAGTACGGGCATCCGGCCAATGAGTTCAGGAATTAGGCCAAAAGTCTTTAAATCTTGTGGCGCAACGTATTGCAAGAAGTTTTCAGTATCAAGCTTTTCGCGCTCTTTTGAAGAGTGAAAACCAACAGTTTGTGTGTTAAGGCGGTTTGCAATATGCCTTTGAATACCATCAAAGGCACCACCAGCAATAAACAGAATGTTAGTGGTGTCTACCTCTATAAATTTTTGGTCTGGGTGTTTGCGCCCGCCTTGTGGCGGTACATTAACCTTGCTACCCTCAAGTAGCTTTAGCAGGGCCTGTTGCACGCCTTCGCCACTTACATCGCGCGTGATACTCGGGTTATCGCTCTTGCGCGCGATTTTATCTAGTTCGTCTATAAATACAATACCGCGTTCTGCAGCTTTTACATCATAATTGGCCGCTTGCATTAATCTGGTAAGAATGGTTTCAACATCCTCACCAACATATCCGGCCTCTGTTAGTACGGTAGCATCAACTATGGTAAAAGGTACGTTGAGCATGCGGGCAATGGTACGGGCAAGTAAGGTTTTGCCCGTTCCTGTTTCGCCCACCATGATGATGTTGCTCTTTTCAATTTCTACTTCACTGGCCTCTGCTTTATGCGTAAGGCGCTTATAGTGGTTATAAACGGCAACAGCAAGCACCCGTTTTGCTTCATCTTGACCAATAACGTATTGGTCTAAAAAAGCTTTAATGCCAGCAGGTTTTGCTATGGTTAGACCTCCAGCTTCATCGCGTTCGTTTTGGGCCAATTCTTCTGTTACAATGCTATTGGCTTGCAAAATGCATTGGTCGCAGATGTGGCCACTTATGCCAGCGATTAATATGTTGGTTTCCTTTTTATTTCGGCCGCAAAAACTACAGGTAAGGTGCTCCTTCGTGTTGCTCATCTTGTATTATTTGTCAAGCTTTTTAGACTCCAAAACCTCATCAATCATACCGTATTCTTTGGCTTCGCCAGAGGTCATCCAGTAGTCGCGGTCTGAGTCTTTTTCTACTTTGTCAAAAGGCTGCCCTGAATGTGAGGCAATAATCTCATAAAGTTCTCTTTTGAGTTTTTGTACCTCTTTTAGTGTAATTTCCATTTCACTAACCTGGCCTTGTGCACCACCCATTGGCTGGTGAATCATTACCCGGCTGTGCTTTAGGGCGGTGCGCTTACCTTTTGCACCTGCGCAAAGTAAAACCGCAGCCATGCTGGCAGCCATTCCTGTGCAAATAGTTGCTACGTCTGGAGATACAACCTGCATAGTGTCATAAATACCCAAACCAGCATATACGCTACCGCCTGGTGAGTTCATGTAAATTTGGATGTCTTTTTTACTATCTGCACTTTCTAGAAATAGTAATTGTGCTTGCACAATGTTGGCCACCTGGTCATTGATGCCTGTACCAAGAAATATGATACGATCCATCATTAAACGGCTAAAAACGTCCATTTGGGCAACGTTTAGCTGGCGCTCTTCAATAATGTAAGGTGTAAGTGAAGACTCAACATATTTATCTACATGCATGCTTTGCAATCCGTGCTCAAGCATGGCATATTTCCTGAATTCTTTACCGAAATCCATTTTATTTAGTTTTTAAATGACAAAGGCTCAAGGTATAACTTGCGCCTTAGTTGAGCAAGCTATAACCTGAGCCTTTAAACGATTTATTTAGTGCTGATGTTCTGCCTGATGCTTATAGAATTCATCAACGGTAACTTCCTTAGTATCTAATTTAAAAGCATCTTTAAAGTAGGCAACCAGTTTTTGGTTATAAATCTGGTCGTTCATACGTTGTGCTTCCTCTCTGTTTTTAAGAACGTTTTCAGCGATTTTGTCTAGTTCTTCATCTGGCATCATTTGGCCATACTGCATCATTTGCGCAGTAATGAGTTGTTTGGCGTAGTTACGCAGCTCTTCTTCATTAACGCTAATATCATTTGCTTTGATGATGCGATTTTCTATCAGCTGCCAACGCAACGCCTTAATGGTCTGCGGAAACTGTTCTTCAACTTCTTCTGCTGATAATGGTTTATCGCCAGCAGTGCGCAACCACTTTTTAAGAAATTCTTCTGGCAGATCAAATTTTACGTTGTCAAGGTAGTAGTGATATGCATGGTGGAAGAAATCAGAATCACTCTGGCCAATAAATTGACTTTCTAACTGGGCCTTTAGTTCGTTTTTAAATTCTTCTTCAGTGCTGGCTTTTCCTTCGCCTAAAACTTTGTCAAATAGTTCTTGGTCTAGTGCGTGTGGTTCTAGCCTTGAAATTGATTTTAAAGTAAAGCCGAAGCTTTGACTTTGCTCTAGTTTGTCATCCGTAGTGCCAAGTAATCTGGCAAGATTAAAATCAGCTGAAAAGTCTTTATGCGGGTCAAGGGTTAATTGTTGACCTACTTCTAAATTCAACAAGCTGTTTATGGTTTCTTCTTGGCTAAGGCTGGTTGCTGCAAAGCTGGCATTTTTTGTGATGCCGCCTTCAACCGGGTTGCCTTCTGCATCAAGCTCTACAAAATCACCATTAAACAAATCTTCTTTTTCTGCCTTTTCTGGCGTTGATAGCTTTCCATAGCGCTTGGCTACATCTTCTACGTAGTCATTCACCATTTTGTCATCGGCCACCACTTTCATATAAGAAAGTTTGGTGTTTTTTGGTAGGGTAACATCAATATTTGGTGTTAGGCCTAATTCAAATTCGAATTCAAAATCTTTTTGGTTGTCCCAGTCTATGTCGCGCTGCTCTATTGGCAACGGGTTGCCCAAAACATCAAGCTTCTCATCATTCAAATAGTTGTAAACAGCGTCTTGAATAATTTTATTCACTTCATCAATGGCAAGCGGCTTGTAATATTGTTTGCGAATAAGACCTGCAGGTACTTTTCCTTTTCTAAACCCGGGAATTACGGCATTCTTTCTATAGTTGGCCAATGCCTTTTCTACATTTTCTTTATAATCATCTTCTTTGATCTCTACCGTTAAAATGGCGTTCAAATCATCGATGTTCTTACGGGTTACATTCATGATAATGAGCTGTTTACACTTGTGTTATTTGGGTTGTTTTCCCCTTAAAAAAAGGGAGCGCAAATGTAGTGTTTTAATGCGTTAAAAAAAGAAGTATTAAATGGCCCTGCGGCTACTTTAAAGCAATGCTAAGGCTTGTTTTATCGGTAACGGTAAAGGTTTGTTCTGCCAATGATGGTGGGCCAAAGGTGCCCCGCGCATTATTGCTAAAACCATACGGTTCTTTAGGAACCCCAACCAAATTGGTATTTAACGTTTCATCTTTATTGATGTCGTGAAAAACAGCTAGCGTATATGCTCCAGGCTTAACATCTTTAATGGTGTACGTCACGTTACCGGCTTTTGTTACTGGCACAATATAGCCGTTAACCATACTGCCTTTGGTGTCGTTTAAGGCAACCATCAATTGCCCTTTTGCCGTTTGGATGTTTGTAAAAGTTATGGTAAGTGTTGCCGTTTGTTGCGGAACGAAAAGGTTAAAAAGGATGGCTAGAATGAAGGCGTGCATGCTGTGCATTAACGAATTAACACCAAACTGCCATTTTTAGCTTCTGTAGTTTTAGCTGAAGATGCATCTTGCACCCAAGTGGCTGATACCTGCCATAGATAAACACCTTCTTTAAGTTGGCGCCCGTCATAGGTGCCGTCCCAGGTTTCGGTAATCTCATTGGCTTCAAATACGAGCCTGCCCCAGCGATCAAAAATTTTCATTTCGAAGGTTACCAGATTACAACCACCAGTTAGAGAAACATAAAACAGATCATTTACCCCATCATTATTGGGCGTAAATGCGTTAGGGGCGATGATTTTGCAGCTTGCTGTAGGCTCAATACCAAAGTTTTTTTGTTGTGCACGCGCGGTGTTCACAACAAAGAAAAGAAGAAGTATTATGGCTACTAGATTTTTCACAGCTCAACAAATGTAACTAAATGTGCGGGTCTGTTAACTACATTTTACCCAATAGCCATGAGATTTAGTGTGCGCCTATTACCAAAGAGTTTAGTCAAAATCTAGGGTGAGCTTAAACCTGCTCACACGATGATTACCTGCATCGCACACATAAAGTATCTGGTTGTAATAGGCGATGCCTCGAGGTTGGTTAAATTGCAATGGCCCTGCTCCGGTACCCCCAAAACTTGCTTTTGTATAACGGGTTTCGCCACTAGCTGGTGGGGGCGGCACACCTTCTAAGCCGTTGCTCGTAAACTGATAAACAGAATCAGTAGCAGCATCAGTTACAAAAATGAAGCGCGTTTCATCACCGGCAACAGTAATGCCCATTGGCATGGTAAATTTATTAGGGTTGTTTAGCCAACCATCGGCAATCGGATCGTTAATCGGATAAATTACAGGTCTAAACTCCGCGCCAAACTCTGCCTCAACAAACTCTATATATTGCACTTTTATGGGGCTGCCAGGATCTATTGAAGTAAAGAGAAAATCTGGGCTGTTGCTTGCTGTTATTTGTGGTGGCTGACAAAGCGTGGTTAATCCAAATGGCTTTTTAAAATAGTCATTGAACAATCCGCCAGAGGTACTTACTGGTACGGGAGAGATATAATTATCTTGGTTATCAAAAAACACCACGGCATCATCTGGGCCTTGCCCAGCATTGTTCGCGCTTGGCCCAGAGCGCGTAACATAGTATCGGTTGTTTAGGGCTTGGTTTTGTGAATTACCGAGCACACCAACTTGATTAAAACTTACCAATGCATCACTTGTGCTAAAGCTGTTTTTAAAGTAAAACGGATGGGTGATGGTATTCACAATCTCAGCTCCTGCAAGTCCGTAGCCTGCGGTTGTAAATTGGTTTATGCGATAAATGGTACTCAGCGAATAACTAACGCCATTTATCGTAGTGTCTTTTTTGCCAATTGCCAAAAGGTTAAACTGGCGGTCTTGTGTAACACTTGTAACACCAGGAATGGTTAAACGGCCGAGTTCATTAAGTGCTTCATCATAGGCTATAATCTCTTCTGTAGCTTCATCTACCACATAAATGAGTTCGTCAAAACCTATGGTAATATGTACGGGGGTTTCTAGCGCAGTAATGTATGGCTGTATCGGTACGTAAGCTATTTGCCGAGGTTGAAATGTGGGTACATCGATGAAACTAATATCTGTTTTATCACCAAAGTATTTTTCGCAGCCCTGCAAAAAAGGGATAATTGCGATTAGGATGAGTATTGAGCACTTTGTTTTCATCGGCTTGTTTTGTTAAGTGAAAAACGCAGACCTACCAAGTGCTGTACGCCAAGATAATCTGTAGGTGTGGCGGCATAGTCAAAATGTAAGGGGTGTGCACCAAGCATCATGCGTATACCCATACCTAATGTGGGCAGGCTTTGACCCTTCACATTTATTTTTAACCCGCTGCGGATGAATAAAATCTGCATATAGTTATACTCAACGCCTAAGCGGTAGTTTTCGGCATTGTCATTAGGGTGGTTGAGTTGAAATGCGGTTAAAATGGCGTGTCGGTCATTTTTCCACGGCACAAGGCTCAAACCCAAACTAAACACATTGGGCAGGGTGTTGCTCTCAAGGGTTGTACCTGGCGTGCGGTTGTAGTTACTTGCTAAGAATTGTCCGGTGAGGGAGGTGTTACCGCCAAAATTGCGAATAAGCACAGCAAATCGGAGGTCTTTAAAATCTGTTTTGTACAAAAATCCAACATCTACATTGATGGCATGATTGGTAAAATCTGCTAGATTTTCATAGATATAACGCAGTGTGCCACCCAATGAAAAGTTGGCGCTAAGTTCTTGTGAATAGCTCAAACCAAACGCGGTATTATTCACATAAATCATGCGGCCGGTGCCCTCTGGTTGAAACTCTGTTCGTTCTTCTATGGCACCAGAGTTAAGTGTGTTAATGCTTAGGCCAAGTGCGGCAGTGTTTGATGAAAAGGGGAAAATACCAGAAGCAAAACTTTGGTTAATGCCAGCACCTAGAAACATGCTGGTAAGTGCAAAGCTGTTGCCGCTATTATCAGACATGCCCGCTACGTTTTGCCAGATGCTATAGGGGTCGCCTTCTAAACTCACCGTGGCACCACTCATGGCAGCACTGCGCGGACTAACATCATTTTTTAAAAAGCTTAATGCAGAAAGCCCAGCACGCTCGCCACCAAAGGTTGGTAGGAGTTGTGCCCAGCCCACTAAGGGCAGCATGCATATTATGATTAAGTACAGTGTTTTCTTCATGGTTTAGATCCTAAAGGCGATACCAAATAGTACTTGGGTTGGCGCCAAATAGCGCGCAGGATTACGTGGGTCTAATCCTGATTCTTGAGGGCCATTATAGGCTGGCCTTGGGTCGCGCCATGTGTTTGGCACGTCATCGCCATATTCATACGCCCTGCCCGTTACCGGATTAATAATTTGCGCATTCTTATTATTAAGAAGGTTACGCACCTCAAAACTTAACTGAATGCCATTGCTAGACCTTTTAGAGAAGAAGAAGTTATAACTCACCTTTAAATCAAAATTAATCCAAGGTGTAGCGATCTCACTTAGGTATTTATCATTTTGAACCTCATATTCTGGTCGGCCCAAATCATTAGCGCCCACTTGCGCTTGTGGCGTATATCTAAACCCTGAGGTATAGTTAAAGCTCAAGAAGGCACGTAAGCCCTGTAGTTTTATTTTGCCAACTCTGAGGTTGCTATCAGGTGCAAAAATGACGCCTGCATTGATGCGCCAAGGTCTGTCCCAAGCAAGGTATTGCTCGCGGGTTAAGGGCACCTCTCCGGTTTGAGCAATGCTTAGGCTACTCTCTCTTGCGCTGTTGCTTTTACCGCGTGCTACCTGATAGCTGATGTTGGCATAAGTGCTTAGGTATTGTGTGGCGCGTATGTTAGTACCCACTTCAATTCCGCTAATCTTTGCGTAATCTTGGTTGATGTACATCGTTTTTTCTACAGGCCTACCAGTTTGATCACGCACAATAACCCTGCGACTAACGATATAGTCAAAACGATTGTTGTTGTAAGCAGAAATCGTAAGGCCAATATCTTTTGTGATTAGCGTTTTAAAACCAATTTCATAACTCACGTTAACCTCAGGGTCTAAATCTGGATTGCCAAGGTTGGCCAAGAAACTTTGATTAACATAAACAGGATCAAGCCCTGCATACATAAACCTGGGGTGCGGTGTACGCATGCTGTGGCCGTAATTAAAATAAAGGACGTTATTTTCTGTAACAGGAAAGCTCACATTAATACGGGGTAAAAGTCTCGCTTTCCACCGCAATCCGAGAAGGGGGAGCGTTTTGTCTAAATAGTCTGTTCTTACCTGATTTAAGACAGGACTGTTGGCGTCTGCTACGGCATTGTCTGCAAATTTGCCAGGTGCCCAGTAATTTAAACGCACGCCTAAGGTGGCAATAATCCCTTTGTAGGTAATCTTATCTTGAACAAATAGGCCTCCGCGTTGTGGGTTTACTTCCCAAATATCATTACTGCTACCAATGCTTATGCTTGGGGTAGAGGTAGAGTCATTAAGTGCAATGGGCGCTCCTACCCAAGGGCGTGTAACATCCACCCATTGATATTCTGTGAGCACGTGCTCAATACCAAAACTAACTTCGTTTATTTTATTTTCTGGGAACCAATTTAGCTTTGTTTTAAAGGTATATTCTTCCGCATAGTGGTCATGCCAAATGGGTGTTATACCACCATTATTCACCAAGCCATCTCCTGGTAAAACATAGTAAATGCCACTTGGGTCTCCGGGGTTAAAAATGCTAACAGGTGTGGTGATGATATTATCTTCATCAAAGATTTGATCAACGGTTGCAGTTCTAAAGGGCCTACCATTGGCATCTGCCCGAAGGTTTGTAAACAACCGGCCAATATTTACACTTAAGCCCCAACGTGGGTTTATCAGGTGATTTAGATTGAGTACCGTGAGGTTGCTTTGGTGCGTATACGTTGTGGCATTGTCTAAATTATTACTTCTGGCGTATTGAAAACCAGGGGTTAGGATGGCATCAAAACCCACAATTTGAAGACTACGTGTATTTTGATTGATGTTGAGACTGTGTTGGTTTGTAAGCGTAAGCTTGGTGCCTCCACGTATTTGCCACGCCAACTTTAGCGAGTGTGTATATGAATTGTCATAGCGAGGGGCCCAAACTTCTGGGTAGTTACTTAATAAAGAACTATTGAGTTGGTTAGCGGTAGCACCAAAATAATGGTCTGTGAGGTTTGCGGTTACGTTGTTAAATAGGGTTACCTTTTTCTTTGTTCCTGGAATAGGAAACCCAAGCGTAGCTTCAAAGATATCTGTATTAAAAGAGGTGCCCTGATTTATATTTCCAATATTATCTGATTGCCAGCTTGCAGAAAATGCCACTTTATCACCGGCTTCGCGGATGCGCGTGCTGATTACACCACTAGAACCGCCACCATACTCCGCACCGGCGCCACCTGTAATTAGGTTTAAAGATTCTATAGAACTGGCATTAACATTTACACCAAACCCGGTACCTGCCAACGGATCTTGTGCACTTACGCCTTCTACCAAATATTCTGTTTCATAAACACGGGCACCACGTATTTGTAAGCCATCGGGCGTTTGCATAACACCAGCTTGTTTGTTTACAACCTCGGCTACGTTGCGCACGTTTAGTTTCGCAATTTCGTCTTTGCCAAAACTTATTTCTGAGGCGGCTTTTTCAAGGTCTACTTGGCTCTTTTTGCCCACAACGGTTACCGTTTGCAGTACTTCACGACTAGAAGAAAGTTTTGTATTTAGTGTACGTGTTTCACCCGCTTTAATAGTAATGCCGTTAAAGACTTTAGTACCATAACCAATAAACTGAACCTTAATAGAATAATCGCCAGGCTTAATGTCGGTAATGGTATACTTGCCGTCAAAATCACTTACTGCGGCTTTGTAGGTGCCTACCAAAATAACAGAGGCACCAATGAGCGCTTCGCCCGTTTCTTCATCGGTAATGGTACCTTTTAAACTGCCGTTTGGCTGGGCTATGGCCAGTAAACTCAGTGCAAAAAACACCAATGTAAGCGCTATAGGTTTACCAGTTAAAGTCATTTAAAAATATTTGTTCAAACAAATCTTCAAGATCTGCCGGGTTTTTATTGAATTGAAACAGCCCCACGCCAAAAAACACGTGATTTACATTGTTGCCCTGATATTTTCTTCTCACACCTACTAAATTATCGCCAGACCAACCGCCAATTTTAGTGAGTTGGGCGCGATAAAAATCATCTGCATCTGCCGTTTTAACGATAGGGTAAATGCCAATTAAAATGTTTTGTGGTTGTATGGTTGGATAATTTGTGCCTGTAACAGGATAGATGGCACTGTCATTACTAATGCGTACTTGACCAGAACTAATCACAATATCTTCAACAGGATAAATGCCTCTAATACTGGTCATATCGCTGTTGCTCGCAAATTGTGCGCTAATGGCTAGTTTTTTACCACTATCTGTAAACTGCTGTACGCCTTGCGCCATGTATGAAAGCAGCATAGCATTTTGGCCAGTTACGGCATTGTTGTAGGTGGTTGCATCAGCATAAATAAAGGCAACATCGTATTGTGCTAGGAGTAAACGAAAGGTGGGGTTCCAAAATTTAGGTTGATTTTCTCCCCCGTTTATGCCATAGTCTAAAAAGTCATAGGTAAGGTTGAGGTTAGCTAATATGGGCTGATATATTTGGGTTACTGAGGTGGGCTGGCCGCTGATTACTAGGAATGGCGAGGTGGGTGTTTCCCATAAAATACTTTCGCTGGTATCAACCAAACTAAAGGCATCTGCAATGTCTTTTACCCGCAGGTAAAGGGTATTTGCAGCGTTAAGCTTAACCCCATTTATAGGTGAAGTTTGTGGGTTGAGGTTGTTGCCGTAGTAAACCAAGGCTTCTCCTGCATTAACTGTATCTGCCACAAAAGTGATGAGCGGTTGTCTTGGGTCAATGGCATACCAGTCGCCATCATTCCATTTCATTTCTGCGGCAACAATGGTTTCATCTCCATCAGGATCACTGCCAAACCAGCGGTAAGTGGCCACACTCAGAACTGTTCCTTCTGGTGCGTTCTCAGTGTCTAAACGTGCCTCGGGTATGCTGTTTTTTAGGGGGATGCGTAAAAAAGCTGGTGTAGGGTCTATCTGCCCATCGTTATCAATGGCGCGCACGTAAAATGAGATATCAACGGTATCACTACCAGCGGGAATGCTAAAACGGAAAGTACTGTCTTGTGTGGTGGTAAATGTCCAATTGATTTGGTCAAAGCTCAATTCATAACCCGTTATGTAGCCATCGCGGTCTGTACCAAACCAGCTTAAGCGCACCACACTATTTAAGCGGTTATCACCGGTAAGGTTTATGCTTTCTAAGGCAATTTTCGTATCCGGAAGTTGGTTGGGTAAAAGTGAGCCTTTATCGCAACCGCCAATTAGCAATGCCAGTACAACCAATGCTCCAAATAATCCGTTTAAGCGCATAAAAGGTGTTTTTTAGGGCCACCGCGTAGCGGTGGCCCGTATCTTCTTAGAGCTAGTTTGTTACTAATAATTTACTGTGGTGTATGCGGCCTGTGGCATCTTTTAGGCCAATAATGTACATGCCTGCGGCCAAGTTGCCAAGATCAAGCAGTGTTTTGCCCGTTGCTTGTTGGCGCAGTACCTCGGTGCCATTCATGTCAAAAACCTGAATG
The DNA here is from genome assembly GCA_964416385.1 of uncultured Cryomorphaceae bacterium. GTDB lineage: Bacteria > Bacteroidota > Bacteroidia > Flavobacteriales > Schleiferiaceae > JAUHWL01. The sequence goes on from CAYQDW010000042.1 coordinate 13,552, forward strand.
CTGAATGATTCGCCAGAGGCCAATGCAATGCTTACCCATTGTTTTGCCGGGTTAGGATAGATGGATACACCTTGTAAGGTTTCAAACTCGTCTATGCTAATAGGCGAGGTTGGTAAATTGGTGCTGTCTAAATCCACATTGATGCCTATAAAGTCATCATTATTTCTTGGCAAAATTCTAAAGTTGCTAAAGCCATAAAACATCACACCAACCAAAGCATCCATATTCATGGTATCACTAACCACAATTGCGGGTACATTCATAAAGCCATCTAATACGGTATAGTTAAAGTTGGTAGTGTCTACAATCAGTTGTACAAACAAAGACGAATATGCTGTAGAACTCTGACGACCAGCTAGCACGCGGCCTGACTTAAACACGGGTGCCGTAGGCGAATTACTCACAGCATAGTCACCGAAACCGAGGTTTTCTTGACTAATCCAAAGTTTATTTTGATTTGGATCTTCGTATTTCACCAATACACCTTCCCACTTTTCCCAACCAAAGTTGGCATAGCTGGCGCTATCACTTGGATCTACTACGCTAGGCACGATAACGCCTCTGTTACCTGTTTTTTGTGCCTGCGATACATTTATTCTCGTTAAACCGAAATATTCTTCTACAACCCCGGTTACAGTTACTTCTTCATCACGGAAGAAATCACTAAGGCCAATACCAACGCACCAAATGCCACTCCATTCGCCTCCGTTTTCATCTTGTAGATACAGATAGCCTAAGTCATACTGTTTGGTAGAAGCCGTTACAATACCTGTAACCGTAACTGTTTCGCCCACAAGTGGTGAGTTGCCGTTACTGGCAAGGGTATATTGGATATCATAAATTTTGAGGCCACCATCTCTAACGGTATAAAACGAAACGTTGGGTTCTGCTTGATTAACAGGCGTAGTAGGCGCATAGCTCACATTACCATCGTTGTCTTTTGCGTAGATATAGTAACGTATTAATGTGCCGTCTGGGCGATTAGGAATGGTGTATTCATATTCATCCGTAGAACCAGCAGCTAAATTCATGCTGTATGCAGGGAATTGACTGGGCTGTAAACTTGCATTATCAGACCAACAGATGGCCACACTATCAACGGTTCCGTCAAAGTCTGTGATGTTACAAGTAATATCAACGCTCTGGTTGGCCGTGGGTACACTTGGGTCTCTATCAACTTGGCTAATAAAAGGGGGGGCAAAACCAACATTGTAATGTGTGCTGCTAAAGGGATTGATTTCATATCCTCTACCAGTGCCACCTGTACAGCCATTTGCATCTTGGCGAATAATACCTGAAATACTATTGTAGAATGTGCCCGGTACTGGTGGTACAAAGCTTCCTGTTTGTTGCGGAGAATTAGGGTTTACTGTTTGCCAGCTGGGTAACTTTTGGGCTAAAAATCGGTCTGATACGTTCATGCGATTTCCTTGTCCGTCAACAATATCAAAGCTAATACGGTTGCCAGAGAAGGGAATTACAGCCGCTACGGTAACGTTTTCTAGGGTTACAAAGCTGCCTTCATAAAACTCACCTGTTTGGATTTGATTTACCCGGTTTGGGTCATTGAAATCTGATAATGGTATAGTGTCTGCCGCTGGTGGATTGGTTGTACCCACAACACTAAAAGAGTTGGCGTCTAACAGGCTTAATTGCGCACTGTTGTTAAAGGCGCCAACATAGCCGGTAATTTCTACAATATCGCCCGCTATAACTTGCGTAAAACTAGGTGGTACCAATAAGGTGCCTGAGGCATCTTCATAAACACCCATTAATTCAATGCTTTTGAATGGACCTGGGCTGCCACCACCGGCGGTGTCAATTAAAAATATGAAAGGACGGTTACCGCCTTGTACGCTGCCTGAGGCCACTTCAGAAAGGCTACCGTCTGTAATTACGATACCGCGCGTGCGGATGGTATCACCAAAGTATGCAGAAGAGTCGTTACAAGCTGCAAGACTTGCAGGAGACACATAATTGATGTCATAAATTGAAACATACGGATAGGTTTGACCATAGGTCAATAATCCGGTAAGGGTTAAAGCAATTAATAGTAAACCTTTTTTCATGGTACACACTTATTTAATAATGACAAATTTTCCGAGATAAATTTCTCCTGTTTCCAGGTCTTTTACACTAAACATATATAGGCCGCGTGCTATGATTTGAGAATCTAGACTCAATAAGTCCCAAGCATGCTCTCCGCCGCTAAAAACATTTTCTTCCGGGTTTTCTGAACCAAACGTTTGATACCAACGGATGTCTTCTCCGGTATAAGAAGGGTCATGTGTAAACTCATCAATAAAATCGCCAGCCACGGTAAAGATGCGCACTTGGCAGCGCTTGGGGAGGTTGGCAAAAATGATTTTACGACTCTCTTCTTGAAAATTACTTCGCCCTTCCCAACTGGCACCATAGTAGTATGGATTGGGATACACAAAGGGTTCATTACCTTCCATATCACTGCTTGGTGGGGTGCCTGCAAAAACGCGCTTGGCATTGGCCAACAAACTACTTTCTAAAGGTTCTAAGTTGGTTTCTTCATTGCCTTGATCAAAAGCCGTAACGCTAACAGCATATTGCCAACCATTCTGTATGTTATCAATTTCAAAAAGATAGTAATAAGGGGTTGTATCGCCTTCAAAAAATGCAGGCGTGGCCAGTCTTACGCTGTCAAAGCCAGTTTCAAAAAACAAGTTATTTCCGGCCTTGTCATAGGCGGCAATATTCTTTAAATCTTCTGCTAAATTAGGCACTTGGGTAACGTCAAAACCCAATTTTGTCATGTAGATGCGGTACCCTTCAAAGTCTAACAATTTGGTTATTGGGTCTACAGAAAACTCACTGTTGTCGCTCCAATAAATCTTTAGTTTATGATCTTCTGCAACCACCTTTGTACGTGGTATATCTGGCGGGCTGGGCAATATAAAACGGGTGATTTCACCATCACCATCTTTATCTTCTCCTTGGTCTAAACGGCCATTAAAATTGCTGTCTTCGCCATTGTAGGCTCTTTGTGCCCAAAGGGCATTGCTTACAAAAGCTTCTTTTTGTGCAGGGCTGTTTACTGTATTGGCTTGGCCATCATCTTTCTTTTTAGCCAGCACATATGCAAAGGCTATTTTAATTTCATCACCGGGCTCAAACTTTTGAAACGGGCCAACAGAAATTAAATCACTCCGATTGCCACTGCCATTGAGCAAGGCTTGCAGGTCTGCTGCGGTTCCATTTTGGCACGCAGGGCTAGACGGATTATTCCAACATGGGGTGCGGTTTAGCCCGTCTGTCATTTTTACATAGCGCTGTGCATCTGTAGTGGGGAAGAAGAAAATAGCCTGCCCACTATTGTTAAATACCCATGCATTGTATTCATCTTTAAAGTTGGTGTCTAGATCTAGTTGGTTGGTAAGGGTGTTGTAGGCACTGTCTACCTGTGGGTGATGAAACCCATATTTATCTTCTGCCCCTAAAAATTTTTGACCAATATAGCTGTCTGTAAAACCAGGGTCTCCGGTGGCATCATAGCAATATGCAAGGTTTAAACTGTCTATGTATCCATTGCCGCCCTGGCTGTAAAAAACGCCACCACCAGCTCCGGCAGGCGTGATGTTGATATTGCGTACTACAGTATTATTCCACAGGGCAATAAAGAGGTCATCATAATAATTGGTGCCAATATTTTTTACGGTAAGATTTACAATGACCATGAAATCACTGAAACTGTAATTCCAGTTATATGTTTCCATCGTAATTTCAATGTTCATTGGGCTAACATGGTCATTAATCGGAATGCTGGTTCCGGGAATAACCACGTTTTTATCACTAAACGTAGACACATAGTCTTGATGCGAAGTGGCTTGCGTGCTGTAGTTGGGGTTATCTAAAAGGGTAGATCTAATCTGTAAACTAGAACCGAGCTCTGCGGTAAACTCAAAACCTCCGCGGCCAGGGGCATAGCCTTGGGCTGCATCATACGCTGAAGTTGATACGCGAATGGGGCCGCCATTTTCTTTGCCGCCTACCCAAATGCCACCCTCAAAAAGGTGCTCTACGCCAGAGCCAGCAGGGTACTCGCAGCTTGGTGTGCCGCTGCCATCGCGGTAACCGCGAAAGGCATTGCCGAAAGTGCCCACATTGGTTACGGTGAGGCGGGTGTTGCTGGCTGTTGTAACTTTTTCATCAAAGCTTTGTGCAAGTATCTGGCCTTGTGTTGCAACAATTAGGGCGAGAACCAATAAGCCTGCCTTTCTCATTGTTTGATTATTTTTTGGACCACAGCGGTGCCGTTTATCGTTTGTGCCTCAAACAAATAAATACCGCGTGGCAGGTTGGCTACAGACAATTCTGCTTGCCAACCATCTGCATAGCGCATAAATTTACCACTGGCCAGGCATTTACCCGTTAAGTCTAACAATCTGTATGATGGGCTAATTGCACCTCTGTTGTTAACCAGCACACGAAGTTGATCCGTAACTGGGTTGTTAAACTGAATATCTGAAACCGTTAATTCTTCGATACCAATGGTATTTTTAAAAAGCTCAAATTCTGCAATGACCGGAAGGTGATCGCTCAATTCATATAAGGCATTAAGCACATTTGCGGGCACACTGTTATTGCTTCCGTTTTTAATATCCTGATTAAAATGGTTGCCATCGTTACCAAGCGAAAAATAGGTGTTTGGTATGTAGCGTATGCCATCTGTGTTATCGCGCACCTCATTGCTAATAAGGATGTGGTCTAGGCGATCATCAAGACCTCCACCACTAAAACATCCGCCATTGGTTTGACCTAGGCGTGTGCTTTGCGTGTGTATAAGTGCAAAAGCACTATTGCTACTCCAGTTACCGGGTTGGTTTAATGGGTCATAAAAGCGAGAGGGTGTATGGCTGTATTGGGTTAGATTTTGGTAAGCCGCCTCTTGACTTTTATAGATGTTCAAGTCACCACAAAAAATGACATTTTGATTGCTAAGTTTGGTTTGCACGTATTGCATCACTGCGGCCGTGGCATCGGTGCGCTGCGTTAAATCTGCGGCTGTATTTCCTGCTTTTAAGTGTGCGGCAATCACATATAAAAAAACAGTGTCACTTTGCACCGTAAGTAGTGGATCATTGTAGTATAAGCGGTAAATATCAATAACCCTTACCAAGTTGTTGTTGCTTAGGTCTTTGGTGATTACGCCTTGGCTTTTTAGCGTAAATACATTGCTGTTGTAGTACAACATATTTACCAAATTGCTAAAGGTATTATTGCTGTAGCTTGCCTTTTGGTAATAGTTTACACCATCGGTGTTAAGTACGTTGCTAAGGATGAAATCACCATTGGTAGCGCTGCCGCCGCCAATTTCGTTACAAACCAAAATATCAGGCATAACGTGCTTGGTAATGGTTTTGAGGTGGGTTTCTTTGGTTTGTGGATTATTTTGGCTAAAAGGGCAGGCATTCGTAGCAACACGGTATGCCAGTAGGTTGTATGTCATTACCGAAACGGTTTCAGTTTGTTGACCAACCGCATTTAGAATAAACGTGCAAACGAATAGAAAGGTAATTATCTTTTTCAATCAAGGCATTTTTGGGTGGGCAAAGGTAATACCAATATGAAAAGAAAGCAGGACTCCTTGTTATGAAATAGTTAATGGGCATTATAATGCCGTAAGGTGGTTTTTTCAGGTATTAAAGGTGGTTTTAGGCCAAGAGATTAGCGCAATATGGTTGATTAGCGTTTGTTGGTATCGGGTTCCTCTTCCCATATAAAGATGAGTTCGCCTTTGGTGGGGTCTTTAGATTTTTCGTCTTGAGGTGTAGGTTTAAAAATGTTTTTGATGTCTTCACCTTGTTTTTTCCATTCTTCTTTAACGCCCTTTTTGAGCATTTCACGATCTAAACTGAGGCAAGGCTCATCAACTGTACAACCCACATTTATCCAAATATAAGGCTGGTCAGTGGTTTCTACTTCAACAATCCAGTCGTCTAAGTCGCTCTTTTTGGGCTTTTTCTTTTTAATTACATCGGCCATAGCCAAACGTATGCTGTAGTCTATTTGCTGGTCAAAACTATGGCGGCCCAATAAAAGTAAGTTTAGGGCATTGCTCTTAATTTCCATTTGTGGGATGGAAATAATCTGGTCAGCAATGGTAATTTGGTTTTGCAAGCGATTAAATCGCACGTCTTCGAGATCTTCTATATCTACATAATCGCCAAGCGAGAGCAAAGGCTTGTAGCCCACTAACCGACCGTTATCTATGGTAATGTCGCTAGCTAATTTTAAGCTTGTTGGGATAAAATTGAGGTCTTGGTCAAAGGCCATGCTGGTCTCAAGCTGTGTGGTGCCAATGCCGTAAATATTATCTGCCAACAGCCAATCTTGTCCAAAATTCTCAAAACCCGCAAAAAGCTGGTGTATATTAATTTTTACCAACTCGCCTTTGGTCCAAAAGCGATAGCCCGTAGGCTCTGTGCGCCACGCAAAGTTGCCGGTAATACTGCCGTCTAGACCGTTAAGCGAAATTTGCTTGCCTTTAATCTTTAGGCCATCGTTCCAAACTTCGCCTTTTAGGTTATATCCATCAAAGCGGATGAGGTTGAAGTGTTTAACATCAAGCAGTAACTTAAAATTTATAGCTAGTGGCGCAGTGCGATTGGCACTGTACGTAGCCTCTGTTTCAGCACGCTTGGGGAATTCCCATGCCATGATGCGGTTAAGGTCAATGTATTCACTTAGTAAGCGCACGCTCAGAGTGGGCACCGGCCGTTGCGGCCCCATGTACAAGGCGTTATAAAACCAGCCATCAAGTAGAAATTCGCTGTCGCTTTCGCGGATGAATAAGCGGTTTATAACGAGGTCTTTATTACGCATTTCAAGATCTGCGCTGATATCTGTTAGGTAAAGGTTAGAATTTACAAACCGAATGCTCCCGTTGGCAACACTTAGATTGCCTTGTAACTTCGGCTCTGCTAGGGCGCGGGATTTTAGCTCATCCCAATTATTAAACTTTTGTGCATAGCTAAACGCACCTGTAACGGTGCCCAACGCTTCTTTTACCAAGCCAGGCCTTGTAATGGAAAGCAACTCTGCTACCTGTAAATTAAAGCTGCCGTTTGCGCTAAGTTTTGGCGCCAGAAGATCATCTACAGTGGCATTAAGGCTGATGTTGCCGCTTTTGGTAGAAGCTGCAATATCTATTAATTGAAGCGTTGTAGCTGTTTTGTTTGCCGAAGAATTGTATCTATAAACCAGCTGACCAGTACAATCTTTAAGCAGAATATTTTCTTCGGGTAAGGAGAGTCCGCTTTCCTTTAAGCTAACCTTGGCCAGTACTTCGGTAACGGTATTATTAATCATGATGGATATGCCAGCATCGCTTTTACCGTTGATGTTTGTGGCGTCAAGGTCTGGCCGCCAGATTTTTGGCACTAGTGGCAGCCAATCACGTAGTTCAGCGTTTGTGCTTGTAATCTCCCAGTTTTGAGTGTTTGTTTGAATCTCGCCAACACCGTTTAAATGAATGTTATTAACCAATACATCCTTTAGCGTAATGATGGTGGTTTCGCTATTTGTTTTTAATACCGCTGTGGCTGCAAGTGCCAGATCATCAGCCAAATCTAAGTCTTCATAAGCAAGGTCTTGTAATGTAAGGGCACCTTCAAGGTTGGCATCCAATTGGCCTGCGTTAAAATCTCCGTAAATCTTCAGGTCATCAAGGGCTATTAAAACCCGCATCGGCATACTTTCATCAAGGTAGCGGAATTTGGCATCATACCATTCTACATCTTCCAGCGCAATGGTGGGTTCTGCGGTTTGCGGTTGTGCCGGACTATCTTTCCAGAAATGCCAGTTGTTGGTGCCATCGGGTAACACCCTCAGGTTTACTTCGCCTTCTTCAAAGGTGAGTTTACGCACGGTATAATCGCCATCAATCAAGTCCCAAATGCCAAAGCGCACATAAATACCTTTAAAGAGAAAGAGCGATTGCTTGGGTTCTGCCACAGCTTCTTCGGCCCGCACATTGCTAAATTTTATGGAGACCTCAGGGAACTGGCTAAAAAAATCGATATTAATTCCGCCAACGCTTACCTCTGTGGCCAGTTGTTCATTAAGTGTGGCGGTGATGGCGTTCTTTATTTTATCCTGATTAAAGTAGAGGTAGGTAAATGCCAGAGCAAGCAGCAGGGTTATGCCGGCTATGATCAGTCCTACCCACTTTGCGATCTTACGCAGTAGCTTTTTGTTGCCAAGTGTTTGTTGTTGTTCCTGTTGTTCGTTCTCCATAGCCGTTACTGCGACAAAAGTGTTGCCACGTTATAACGCTGTAAAATTAAAATGCGTACTGCCGGGCTTTTAGGAAGCTAAAAAGAGTTTTAAAGATTGGATGTTAGTTGCTAATGGTACCTCGCCCAATCCATCACCTCATAGTAAAGGAATATGCGGTGAACTGTGATTTAGTGAAAAGAAAGCTGACAAC
>CAYQDW010000043.1:0-21558 GCA_964416385.1 uncultured Cryomorphaceae bacterium
CTTGGGTAAATTCCAGCGCTTGGTTGTGCAGTAACTGGCCTTGCAAAGTAAACAGGCTAAGTGTTGCCTGCCCGTTTAGCCCGCCAAGGTTTAGGTTTAGCACATCTTTAGCCGGGTTGGGGTACACCTGTAAGGCGCTGGTTTGTTGTGGCCAAAATTCTTCTTCTGGCGCGCTTAGCACACCACAATTGTTAGGGGCCAGGCAGCCGTTTTTATCTAAGGTAAGCAGCCACAAGTAGTTTAGTTTGGTGGGGTCTGGGTTTTGCCATTGGTACATAAAGGTGCCCACGTTTAAAAAGGTGCTGTCTGGCCACTCATGCAAACGGTACAGCATGCTGCGGTTATTCTCGTTGCCGTAGTGGTAGGCACGTTTAAACAGCACATTAAAGTTGCGGTCTATTTTCCAAAAAATGCCCACATCGCCCGGGTTATATTCACTTTTAAAGGTGCCGTTAAAAGCTATGTTGCCATCTTGGGTAATAATCATATCAGAAATGGCCATTCTAACCTGTTCTTCTTTATAAAGTGTATCTCTTATTATAACCCCTGATGAGTCTAATTGCATAAACCATAGCTTGTTATAGCCCGCATTGCCATCATAGCGTGTTCTGATTAGACTGGTTAGATAAATAGTATCGCCAAAAGCAACGGTAAGGCTGTTAGCACCATTAAGGGGTAAACCATTAGTGTCAAGGTATTGAAAGCGCTTATCCCAAATCAGGTTGCCTTGTAAGTCTGTCTTAATTAAAAAACTTTCTACAAACTGGTTCCAGTAGGTGCAGCGGCCACTTATGTAGTAATTATTGCCGTAGCGCTTTATCATTTCGGGGTAGTAGCCCCCGGCCTGGGGGCGATAATCTTCTATAATTACCGTATCTAAAAAATTAAGGGCGGTATCTAAAAAGGTTAGGGCGAGGTTTGCTTTAAGGGTTTGGTTGCTTGCGGTATCGCCTATATCGCTTAGCACCACTAATTTATGATCATCCACTAACACATCCCAGCTATACGTGCCGCTATAGCCGTTTATGGCCATGGTACGGCTTTTTAGGATGTCTAGGTTTTGATTGAATAAGATGAGTTTGGTTTTGCTAAGATTCGTACCCAAACCCCAATCTGAAAACAAGAGAAAACGGCTTGAATTTATTTTCGTTAGAGAATAATGGCGGGTTGCATTAAAGCCTGATGGTACGATGGTATCATAATAAGCTGAATCAAGTATTTGATTTGACTTGGTGAGTTTCCTAAGTATAATACTTGTGCCATCCCACTCAAAGTTATTGGCAACAATAAATGTTGTATCATCCAAGGGTAATATGGAGGGCGCACCACCTATAACATAGCGATTGCCATAGCGTACCTCAGAAAAAGTACTTTGGCCGTACAGCTGGGGGGCAAGGAATAATAAAACAAGAGATAAGTAGCGCATAAAAAAGAAAAAGCCACGGGCATAGCCCGCGGCAAGTTGTTATTTATTAATGGTTAATTTTTCAGTAAACAGCACCTCATCATAGTCATTAACCACATTAACCAAATACAAACCTGTTGGCAAACCAACTGTTGGTATTACGGCAATGTTGTTTTGGTAATTGGCAATAGCTTGTTTTGCCGCCAATTGGCCCGAAATGGTGTAAAACTCAACATGTAAGTTGTTGTTTAATCCCATTTCAAACCAGTTCCAACGCAACTCTACATAATCCTTTGCAGGGTTGGGGAAAAGTGTAAACGTGGTTTTTGGCTTACTTGGGCGTTGTGTAATTTCTTCCTGCTTATTGCTGTTGCCTGCATAAAAACTCATGGGTTCTATGTAGGGTGTGCCCATGCCGTAGCTGCGCAAAATAGTGTTGGCGTGGTGCTTAACTGCACCTTGCGCCTGGTTGGCCAGGCTTTGCAAGGGGTTTTCTGTAGGTCCATTGGTGCAATAGCTGTAATTAAGTTGTAGGTTGGCTGCCTGCGTTTTTAGGTTGTTTATACCAACTTGGGGTTGCCCAATAATGTAATGTCGGCTGTGGGCCAGCATGTCCCACCGCAGGTACGCTTTTTCGCTGGGGGCGTAATCTGTACTGTTTGGGTTGGCTGCGTGCCAGGCAGTAATTAGGCTGTCGGCTCCTTGCTTTATTACCTCATAGGTTTCGGTTGGTGCCGTAAGTTGCTGCTGCAACTTTTCAAAGGTGTTTACCTGCCCGGTTGCTGCATGAGTGCCAATTGTAAAACATAGCAGCGCTACTTTTCTTTTCATCGCATTCATTCTTTAGTGCCTGAGGTTCGCTGCAGGGTTATACGTTTAAAACAAAAAAAGGGCGGGAACCTCTTGCTGTACTCTAACGACTCGAGGTTCTAGCAAAACCTTACCCATTTAGAAACAGCCAAGCGGCCACACCCCTTAGGGTGCGCCTTGCTTAACCGTCTTTCCAGGGTAATGAAACTGCTAGATTTCGAGTCGGAAAGACTGTAGCAAACGCCTTTTATCATAAAACCGTATGACGCGGATAAGAACTAGCTTAAGAGGAGTGAATGTAAGAAAAAATACTATTAAAGCTCAATAGTACCCGTATCGTTTCGTAGTTCTTCGTAGATGTCAAAAGCAATAAGGCTGTCTTTTAAGTGCACTTGTGCTTTAATGCCGCCAAATGGTCCGGCTGGTATCAGAGTGTTCATAATCTCATCATGCAGATAGCAGCGTATGCCTTCTGCTTGTAGTCTCGCCTTAAATAAATGGGCTTCTACTGGGTTTGAAAAAGTGGCTATCGTAATTAGTTCTTCCATTCAAGGCTCTCCATCAAATGCACCATTTCATCGTACATAAAGGCATTAACCGGTTGTAACGAATCTGCATTTGGGGCACTATAAAAATAGAGAACTCCCCGTAAAAAATGCGTTGCACTGTCTGTTGCATAAAACTGCGCACTGCTGGCGGCATTGCCCTGCATTTGATATAGAATGCCATACACTTTCCTTTCAGGGTTCAGGTAGAGTTTTTCGCCAATGCCCTGCGCGGCTACCGTATGTTTATAGGCGAGTTCCTGGGCTTCTTTAAGCACGTTGTCCAAATCACCCTCAGCTCTTAGATCTTTATAGGTTAGTTGTATTGTTCCCCTTATTTGGCCGTAATAAATATCGGCCCAGCAATCTTTTTTGGGTTTGAATTGGGCGCTGTTGTTTAGCTGGAACGTATACGGGCAATCGGTTTCCAGTTGGGTATACGTGGTTCCCGGCAAACCTATTCTGAAGTAACCTTCAGGCTTGGGCTGATAGTCTTCTGTACAGGCGCCAATAAGTACCAGGACGCTAAGAAGCAGCCACTGCCGGTAAGGTAACTTTGATGCGTTGTATGCGCCTTTCTTCAATATTTTCAACTTTAAATGTGTAATCATTAAATGTAATGGTGTCTCCGCGTTCCGGAAACTTTCCGGATATCTCCAGCAGGAAGCCTGCAAGGGTATCGGCATCGCCTTTGCTTTCTTCAAACGCATCGCCTGCTATATTAATTACCTTGTAAAAATCGGCCAGCGAAGTTTTTCCTTCAAACACATAATTATGGTCGTCAAGTTTAGAGAAAACAAGTTCTTCAGAATCAAATTCATCACTTATCTCACCTACTATTTCTTCCAGAATATCCTCCAGCGTTACCACGCCACTTGTGCCGCCAAATTCATCAACAACAACAGCAAGGTGCATTTTCATTTCCTGAAACTCTGTTAACAGGTCATCTATCTTCTTTGATTCTGGCACATAAAAAGGTTCTCGCATCAATTGCGTCCATGCAAAATCTGCTCCAGCCTGCAGGTAGGGCAATAAATCTTTAATGTAGATAATCCCTTTTATTTCGTCTAAACTCTCGCTGTAAACTGGAATGCGGGAGAAGCCAAAGTCTATGATCTTCTGCAAGACAACCTCAAAATTTTCAGTCTCTTCAAATGCGCGTACATTGGTTCTTGGGGTCATTATTTGGCGCACCGTGGTATTGCCAAACCTAACAATGCCCTGAAGTATCTTCTGCTCGTCAGAATTATTGTTGTCGTTTTCTGTAAGCTGCAAGGCGTGTTCTAGGTCATCTACGGTAATGCCATCATTTTTGGCAGGACGTTCTAGCTTTCTTGAAATGGATATTAACAATGGTATAAGTTGCAGCGCCAGAAATATGCGCTTGGTAATAGCCAAAGGTCTTGACATAAACTTGGCCGTACTTAATGGGGAAGTTGTGGCGTATATTTTGGGTAAAATCTCTCCAAAAAGAAGAATTAAAATAGTTACTGCAACCACCTCAATAACAAATGCAGCAATTGCATTTGCTTTAAAATCAAATAGCTGATGCACAGCAGACGTGCTTAAAATAACGATGCCAACATTTATAAAGTTATTGCTTATAAGAATGGTGGCCAGTAATTGCCTTGGTGTTTCAAGTAGCTGTACAAGCCGTTGATCAACCTTCTTTTTACTGTTTTTCAGTTCATCAATCTGCGGTGCAGATAGTGAGAAAAACGAAACCTCAGAACTAGAAACTAATCCTGAAAGGATAAGCAGGATTGAGATGAGTACAAGAACTGGTGTGAGTTGTAGAAAATCAATATTTTCTACAAAAATGCTCGTTAAACGACTAGGGGGCTCAGCGTCCAAAGTGTGGGGGTTAGGTTAAACTTGGGCTAAAAGGGTAAATCATCATCTTCCTGCGTTATGGTAAAATCTTGTTCTTCTACCTTTCTTTCTGGCATTGCAGATGTTGGCTGAGCGGATGGTGCATTATATCCACTGCTGGTTTGCCGATCTGCTTCGTCACGGTTGGTAAGCATGGTCATATTATCAACCTGTATTTCTGTGATATAGCGCGTTTGGCCGCTGTCATCATTCCAAGAGCGTGATTTAATTCTACCTTCTAAAAATACCTTATGGCCTTTTTTTAGGTAGCGGTCGCATACATCTGCTAGCCCTTTGCGGGTAACAACAATGTTGTGCCATTCTGTTTGTGATACGCGCTCGCCACTGCGGTTGGTGTACGTTTCTGAGGTGGCGAGAGAGAACTTTACTTTCATACCACCGCCTTCAAAATGCGTTGTTTCGGGGTCTTTCCCCAGATTTCCGATGAGGAGAACCTTATTTAATGAGCCAGCCATCTATATGCGTATTTCAAACAAATATAACAATCCGCCTTGTTTAGACAGTGGGCAAAAGTAGCAGATTTGATTCAACAAATCGTTTTATTACAATGGGCATGGCTAATTCAGAAAGACCTTTTATTGAAATCATTTTTATGTCTTTAGAAATCATTTTCGGCAAAGCCTTGGTCTGCCAAAAAGTAAGCCATAAGCGTTGGTGGGTAAGCATGTGTTTTTCAGGCCCAGAGATCCGTTTTACTTCAGCTGTGAGCGAGGCGGCTTTAACAAGTGTGGCGGGTGTGGCAGATTTTGACGTTTCAATAAGCGGAAAATCGTAAAGGCCTGCCCAAATATCACCCGCTTGGCGTTGAGAAACCGCGATTTCACCATTTTCTACATAGATTAGATAATTTAAATAACGGGTTTTAATAGGCTTGGCTTTTTCTTTTTTTGGGAGTTGAGATACCGTTCCAGTGGTAAATGCCGTGCAGTTTGTTGCAAACATGCACGTGGCACAGTCTGGCGATTTTGGTGTACAGTGAGTGGCGCCAAACTCCATGATGGCTTGATTATAATCGCCTGGCGAGCTGGCCTCTGTAATGAGTTTTTGTGCAAGGCGGTTAAATTCTTTTTGTCCGGTACTGGTATTTATCGGGGTATCTATACCAAATAGTCTGGATAAAACGCGGTAAACGTTGCCGTCTACAACTCCCACGTTTACATCAAAACAAATGGAAGAAATGGCAGCGGCAGTGTACGGACCAATGCCTTTTATTTTTAAAAGCGCATCATATGTTTTGGGGAAAGTACCATTGTATTCATTGGTGAGCTGTTTGGCTGCTGTGTGCAAATTTCTTGCCCTTGAATAATAACCTAAACCTTCCCAGAGTTTAAGTACCTGATGTTCTGAGGCGTTGGCCAGATGCTTTAGTGTGGGGAACGCCTTTACAAACCGCTCATAGTAGGGCAGGCCTTGCCTAATTTGTGTTTGTTGCATAATGACTTCGCTGAGCCAAATACGGTACGGGTCTTTGGTTTCACGCCACGGCAATATGCGCTTGTTGATGTGATACCATGACTCAAGTTTTTTTGCAATATTCATAAAAGCGTCTGTAAATGAGGGAATTAGATTTTCAAAAAAAGATTAACATTGGCTTAAACTAAAGGGTAAAAAATTATATTTGCGCCCCCGAAATTGCAAGTATAACTCATTAATATTCTGTAAGATGACTAAAGCTGATATTGTTGCCAGACTATCTGATAAAACTGGAATAGAAAAAACAGATGTGCAGGCGATTATTGATGGTTTCATGCGCGAAGTGCGGGTTTCATTAGAGTCTGGAGACAATGTATATCTAAGAGGCTTCGGTAGTTTTATATTGAAAAAGAGAGCTCAAAAAACAGGTAGAGATATTTTGAAAAATACCACGTTGGTGATTCCTGCGCATTATGTGCCTTCTTTTAAGCCAGCAAAGGTATTTGCAGAAACAGTAAAAGAAGGTAACCCAATAGGTTAAAAAAACAGTACGTATGAAAAAAGGGCAGATTATCGCCATAGTAATTGCAATTGCCGTTGTGGCAGCGGTTTACATGGTAGATCGTACCCCAAAATCTGCGTCTGTTGAAGTAATTACGCCTGATGTAGAAACACCTGCGGCAACCAATACTTTAGATGATAAAGTAAATGAAGCCGTTGAAATTATACAAAGCGGTAGCCAGCCTCCAATGGTTGCTGTACAAATGTTAAGAGAAGTTATTCAGGCAGATTCTAATCACGTTGCGGCAACTTTATGGTTAGGTGAGTTTAGTATGATGAGCGGCCAATATGATAAAGCTGCGGTTCGTTATAAAAAGTTGCTTAGCCTACAACCAGCCAACGCAGAAGCCTGTATAAAATTAGCCCGCGCTTATCAAGCAATGGGCAATAATGTACCTGCACAGGATGTTTTGAAGGCGTTCCTTTCAGCTCATCCTGATCATGAAATGAAAGAACAGATTTTATCTGCTCTTAAAGAAGTAAGTAATAGTTAACTAAAAATTTTTAAGCTATGCCAAGCGGAAAAAAACGTAAACGCCATAAAATGGCCACCCACAAGCGTAAGAAGAGACTTCGTAAAAATCGTCATAAGAAGAAGTAAGCTATTTTATTTTAAAGCCGATTGGGCACCATGCATACGTATGGTGCTTTAGGCTTTTATAGCTAACACATAATCTTTCTCTTCTGAAGTGCACACGAAGCTAATTATCAATGCACGCGCAGACCAAGCCGTTATTGCACTTCTACAAGATGATAAGCTCACTGAGCTAATTCTTGAAAAAAGTGATAACCGCTTCTCTGTAGGCGATATATATCTGGGTAAGGTTAAGAAAATTGCAACTGGTCTTAATGCCACATTTGTAGATGTAGGCTATGATAAAGACGCTTTTTTGCATTATCATGATCTTGGACCCCAGATTCGTTCTTGGCAAACTTTCCTGAAAAGAACTCAAAAAGGAAAGCAACAATGGAGTTTGACAAACTTCGCTATTGAGCCACACATCAATAAAGATGGTAAAATTGATGAGGTATTAAAAAGCGGACAAGATATTCTTGTACAAATTGCAAAAGAGCCAATTTCTACCAAAGGCCCGCGCATAACCTCAGAAATCTCTTTGCCCGGTAGGTTTATCGTGCTTGTTCCGTTTTCTGATCGGGTTTCTATCTCGCAAAAGATAAAAGACCGAAAAGAACGTGATCGGCTTCGCGACCTCGCCCGTAATATACAGCCACAGGGCTTTGGTATTATTGTGCGTACCGTTGCCGAAGGCATGACCGCTGCAGATATGGAGGCCGATATTAATGGCCTGCTCAAAAAGTTTAGACAAGTTCACCGCAAGGCGCAACGCTCTAAATCGCCTGCACGCGTTAGTCAAGAAATTAATCGGGCAAGCGCTTTTTTACGCGATGTTTTTAATGAATCCTTTGAGCGTATAGTTGTTGATGATATAGACTTGGCTGCCGAGATAAAAGAATACATTGAAAGTATTGATCCGGGTAAGTCTGATATCGTTCATTTCTTTAAAGGTAAAACACCTATTTTTCAATATTACGGCATTGATAGGCAGATAAAAACATCTTTCGGTCGTTCTGTATCAATGGCAAAAGGTGCGTATCTCATTATTGAGCACACAGAGGCCATGCACGTTATTGATGTAAATAGTGGTAATAGAACCAATACAGCAGAGGGTCAAGAAAGTAATGCCCTCGCAACAAATTTGCTAGCTGCAGAAGAAATAGCGCGCCAGTTGCGGCTGCGCGATATGGGCGGGATTATTGTCATCGACTTTATTGACATGCATAAGAATGAAAATAAACGCATTCTTTTTGAGAAGTTACGAGAAGAGATGAAGAATGATCGTGCCAAGCACAAAATTCTTCCACCAAGTAAATTTGGGGTCGTTGAAATTACACGCCAGCGGGTGCGTCCAGAAATGAACATACCTACACGCGAAGACAACCCAGATATGCTTGTAGAGGCTCCCATTGCCCTTATCAACAAGATTGAACAAGATTTTCAGGCCATCGCTTTTGGGCGTCAACACAAAGTTGTAAACCTGCATGTGCATCCGTTTATTCATGCTTTTTTAACTCATGGTTTATTAAATACCATGCGTAGAAAGTGGCAGATGAAGTACAGGCAAAAACTTAAAATGACACCTCGTGATGCGTTTAAAATGTTAGAATATCATTTTTTTGATGATAAGGATCAAGAAATTTTCAACGAAGAAAAGTAAGCCAAAACCCTGATTTTTTAGTCAGGGTTTTTTATTTTCACAATATGCCATTTGCGCAACGAAAAATTTACAGTCTACACGAGGCACGCGTTAAAATTAGGCGCTATTGCGCCTATCAAGAACGTAGCCAGCAAGAAGTAAAGCAACGGCTTTTAAGCTATGGCTTGTTGCCTTATATCGCTGATGAGTTGCTTATTGAATTGATTCAGGAGGACTTTTTGAATGAAGAGCGATTTGCAGAAACCTTTGCTAGAGGCAAGGTAAATGTTAAAGCTTGGGGCCCAGTAAAAATTGTATCGGCACTACGCCAAAAAGATGTTAGCGAGCCTAACATAAAAAAAGCAATGGCCGCTATTGAGCCTGATAAGTTATTAGCCAATTTAGAATATCTTACCCGCAAGCGGTGGGAAAGCCTAAAAGGAGAAAATCATGTTTCGAGAAAACAGAAGACTATAAATTATCTCATAAGTAAAGGCTACTATTTTGAAGATATTGCGTCTATGCTAAAACGAATTACAAATGACTAGGTATATTTTTTTTGTATGGATGGTCATGTGGGGCACCATAAAGAGTCAAAATTTCCCAATTAGCGCCTTTAATTATTCAACCAATATTATACCTGGTTATAATGTGCTTTTACCTGATAGCAGCAACCAGCATTGGCAAGTTGGTAGGTCTGCCAAGTTTGATGGTGTACTAAGTGTAAAGCCTGCACTGTACACAGATACGTTGAGTAGCTACCCTGTGAATATGAATGAGGGTGTGGTGATGATTTTGCATGAAGAGAGTCAGTTTGGCTTCCCTTATCATCAATATGATGTCTTTTTTAAACATCGTTTTGAAACAGATACTCTTAACGATGGCGGCTACATTGAAATTAGTCTTGATTCTGGTGCAACTTGGGTGAATGCCATTGATTACATGGATTCTATTTCTTGGCCTATGTTTGGGAACTTCTATCTAGACTTTTTGAGTACGCAGCGTTTAATAAATGGGCAACGGAGTGCATTTACTGGATCGGGTGTTGCGTATAGGTATAACCACATTCATCTTGGTTTATTCATGACTATTATGGCAGAGCCAGAATTGATAGACTACCCTGTAGCACCATACATTCGGTTTAATTTTGTTTCTGATTCTGTTGATCATCAAAAGGCGGGCTGGCAAATTGATGAGGTAGAGATTTGGGGCGCAGTTGGCTGGGGTCTTGAAGAGCGCATTCAGCCCATTACAATTTCGCCAAATCCATCAAACGGCGTTTTTAATATTCAATCAGTAAATCACCTACATCAGAGATACACTGTAACAAATACGGCAGGCAAGGTTTTAATAGTGGGTGAAATGGAAGGCACCACAGC
Source organism: uncultured Cryomorphaceae bacterium (assembly GCA_964416385.1). Classification (GTDB taxonomy): domain Bacteria; phylum Bacteroidota; class Bacteroidia; order Flavobacteriales; family Schleiferiaceae; genus JAUHWL01. Next base: position 10,223 of record CAYQDW010000043.1, read on the forward strand.
AAGCATAAATCTAGACCTTTATCCTGCTGGCACCTACTTTCTAAATTTTGAAAGTGGCACAGCTATCAAGTTAATTAAGAATTAAATGGAGTTAAAGTTTCATCTCCCCTAAAATGTTGCAAACGCGATCAATCTCGTTCATGCTAACATCTAGATGGGTTACCATGCGTAATTTACCTTGCCCCATACTAATAATTCTAACACCATTTTGGCGCAGCAAGTCGTTAAACAGAGCCTCTTTATGTTTCTCACGAAGTGTGAAAATTACAATGTTTGTTTGCACGGGATTTACCTGTTCAATATAAGATTGCGCACTAAGGCAAGCACCTAGAACTTTCGCCTTTTCATGATCTTCAGTGAGTCTGTTAATATGGTGATCTAGTGCATAAATCCCCGCAGCGGCAAGAAATCCAGCTTGGCGCCAACCGCCACCAAAGCGCTTGCGAATGCGTTTTGCTTCACGTATAAAATCTCGGTTACCCACCAAAAGTGATCCCACCGGACAGCCTAAGCCTTTACTCAAACAAATTGAAATACTATCAAAAGTTTGACCATAGGCCTCAGGGGTATCACCCGTTACAGCCAGCGCGTTAAATAAGCGCGCGCCATCAAGGTGGTAACCCAAATCATGTTTTTTGGCTACATCGCCAATCGCCTTTAGCGTATCAAGTTGGTAAACCGTACCGCCACCTTTATTACTCGTGTTTTCTGCTTCTACGAGTTGGGTGCGCGCGGCATGGATATCATTAGGGTTGTTAATGGCAGCTTCTACATGCTGGGCAGTCATTAGGCCATCTGGCGTGCCTACTAGTTTGGGAGATACACCAGAATTGAACATCATTCCACCACCTTCATAGTTATAAATATGTGCGTAATGATGACAAATAACCTCATCGCCTGGCCGTGTATGTACTTTAATGGCGATTTGATTAGTCATGGTGCCGCTGGCACAAAACAAGGCCGCCTCCATTTTAAACATGTCAGCCACTTTTTCTTGTAATGCATTTACCGTTGGGTCTTCATCAAAAATATCATCGCCAACAGCCGCGCTTTGCATTGCGGCTAGCATTTCTGCCGTGGGTTTTGTTACCGTATCGCTTATTAGATCAATCATAAAATATGGATATCAAAAAAGATTCTACGAATATTGCCCCAATATCAAACTTTAAGCGCAATTGAAGCGTTTATCTTTGCAACTAATTTTTACCGCCATGCATACTCCAATAAAAGGGTTTTCAAAGCTTTCTAAAGAAGGCAAAATAGAGTGGATAGTTAATGCCCTTTTTAAAGATCCTGATGCTGCTTGGGAAACGCTTCGCAGCTATTGGCACGCAGATAAAAAAGTGCAGAATCTGCATGATGAGCTGATAGAAAATACCATTACCAATTATTTTTTGCCTTTTGGTGTTGCGCCAAATTTTAAGATAAATGGTCGGCTTTACACCTTGCCTATGGCTATTGAGGAGAGTTCTGTTGTTGCCGCTGCATCAAAAAGTGCCCAGTTTTGGATGGCGCGTGGTGGATTTAAATCTACCATAATTTCTACCACTAAAATTGGCCATGTACACTTTATGTATCATGGTGATACAGCCAAGCTAGAGCGGTTTATTGCTAAAATAACGCCTGCTTTTTACCAAGATACTCAAGAAATGACGGCCAATATGCAGGCCCGTGGTGGCGGTATTGTTTCTATTCATTTGGTTGATAAAACGCTTGAGCTAGATGGCTATTACCAGCTGGAGGCGCGTTTTGAAACTTGTGATAGCATGGGAGCCAACTTTATCAATAGCTGTTTAGAGCAATTTGCTAAAACCATGCAGCGCGAAATTGAGGCGGAGGCAGAAATGACGGATACGGAGAAGAGCATTCAGGTTGTGATGTGTATTCTTAGTAATTATACGCCAGAATGTATTGTGCGCAGTGAAGTTAGCTGCCCCATAGAAATGCTCAACGCTGATGAAGGTATACAGCCCGAAGAATTTGCAGAAAAGTTTTCGCGTGCGGTACGCATAGCAGAAATAGAGCCTTACCGTGCAACAACGCACAATAAAGGAATCATGAATGGCATTGATGCGGTAGTGCTTGCCACCGGTAATGATTTTAGAGCCATAGAAGCGGCTTGCCATACCTATGCCTCGCGCACTGGAAAGTATACCAGCCTTACACATTGTGAGGTAAAAGATGGCATTTTCACATTCTGGATAGAAGTGCCGCTTGCTCTGGGCGTGGTTGGGGGATTAACCAATTTGCATCCTATGGTAAAATTTGCGTTAGAAATGTTGGGCAACCCAAATGCAGAAGAGTTAATGGGGATTGTTGCCGCAAGTGGACTAGCCCAGAATTTTGCTGCCCTGCGTGCGCTTACCACTACGGGTATTCAAAAAGGCCACATGAAAATGCACCTTTTTAACATATTAAACCAGTTAGAGGCCACAGCAGAGGAGAAGGAGGAAATCGTTCGATTCTTTACCGATAAAGTGCCGCATCATAAAGACGTGGTTAATAAGTTTTGCGAAATGCGCGGCATTGCAAATCCTTCTGAGATTCATAAAAACAAATAGGTAGTTTTAGCGGATGAAAACCTTCCGCGCAAATGGCAAATTGCTTTTGTCTGCAGAGTACACCGTGTTACGCGGTGCTTTGGCGCTTGCCGTTCCTACACAGTATGGGCAGCGTTTATCTGTAAACGCATTGCCCCAAAATGAATTGGTTTGGGAGAGTTATACTGTTGCGCAAACGCTTTGGTTTTCTGCCCGCTTTGATGCCAATCTCACCATTCTAGAAACCACCGATCAAGAAAAGGCAAAACATCTCAAGGGGCTCCTGTTACATGCCCAAAAGCTAAATCCCAATCTAGTATTAGCAGGTAATTATGTGCGTACAGACCTTGAGTTTCACCGCCTTTGGGGCTTGGGGAGCAGCAGCACACTGGTAGCACTCATTGCACGCTGGGCAGAGGTAGATGCTTTTCAGCTTTTTTTTGAAACACAGCAAGGCAGTGGATATGATGTAGCATGTGCACTTAACAACCAACCTATAACCTATCAATTGCTTGGAGGTACACCACATGTAAACGAAGTACATTTTTCCCCACTCTTTAAAGATGACTTGGGCTTTGTTTATCTCAAAGAGAAGCAAATCAGCGCTAAAGAGCTGATAACTTTTGCAAGTATTAAGACCAGTCAAAAACACATAGATGCTATTTCTGAGGTGACAAGAGCGCTGCTTACTGCCTCTACATTGCCCCAATTTGAGCAGCATCTAAAGCGGCACGAGGCACTAACAGCAGCTATTTTAAATCGGCAAACCATACAAGAACAGCGCTTTTCTAACTATCCCGGTGTGGTAAAATCATTGGGCGCGTGGGGAGGCGATTTTGTGCTCGTAACGCGTTTTAACGAACACAAGCAATATTTTTTAGATGCTGGCTATGCAACGTGCATTTCTTGGCAACAAATGCTCGGAATTCAAAAGACATAGATGATTTTGGTGTAAAACATTTTTAAACCAAACCCCTTTATATATGGTAACTGTAGTTTCTGAATTTCACTGAATTACTTAAATTCGGTTTTAAACTTGAAATCTGTGAAAAAATTGATTGTTTTTCTCATACTGCTGATGGCCGTTTCTGCGGAGGCTGCCCATCTTGTAGGCGGAGATATTACCTATCAATGCACAGGAAATAACAATTACACCATTAAATTACGGATTTATAGAGATTGTAATTCTAGCGGAGCGCCTTTTGATGCACAAGCCTATATCGCCATTTTTAATGGTGCCACAGGTGTGGAGGTTACCAGCGTACAGCCGTCTGTTGGTAATATCATTCAATTGCCAACTACGGTGAGCAACCCTTGTTTGCAAACACCTCCTAATGTTTGTACAGAATTTGCCATCTATACAGCAACGGTTAATTTACCGCCAATATCAGGCGGCTACGTAATTTCTTATCAGCGCTGCTGTAGAAATCAAACGATTTCAAACATCCCAAATCCTGGTGGGTGGGGGTCTACCTATACCGTTAGAATACCACCCAATGATATCACCTGCAACAGTAGTCCTGAATTTCAGATTAACCCGCCCATTGTGCTTTGCCTTAATGATACACTTAACATTAATTCATCGGCCTTAGAAAGCGATGGAGACAGCTTGTACTACGAGCTGTGCACGCCTCTTCATGGTGGTTCACAACTCATCCCTCAGCCTGTACCACCAACGCCACCGCCATACGTTACCGTTCCTTTTGCATTAGGGTATTCATCAACTTTGCCATTGCCAGCAAACCCCATTTTTCAAATCAACGGACAAACGGGTTTAATTACGGGCAAGCCAACGCAAACCGGGCAGTTTGTGGTTGGCATTTGCGTGAGTGAATATCGAAATGGCATTTTGCTGAGTAAAGTGCTTCGTGATTATCAGTTTAACGTTACCAGTTGCCAGAGCAATGTAAGTGCTGGTTTTAGTACAAATGTTGGTACGTCTAATCTAATTTGTTCAGGCAAAACGGTAATCTTTAGCAACACCAGTTTTAATGGCACCAAGTTTTTCTGGGATTTTGGTGAGCCAGGCACCCAATCAGATACCAGTAATTTGCGCTCACCTACACATACGTTTTTGGATACAGGGGTCTATTCGGTTCGCTTAATTGTTAATCCAGGTTGGCCCTGTAGTGACACCATAACCCGCACCCTAGAAATTCGCTATCCAGCAAATGCGGCCTTTCAATTTAGCGGGTCTCCTTGTTTAAATGCAGGCACATTAAACTTTACCACAACGAGCTTAAATACACCAAAAGACACCTATACATGGGATTTTGGCCTAAACGCCTTTCCTGGAAATAGTACCCTTCGAGACCCGCCACCCATCGCATTTACTGCGCCAGGCAAGCATGTTGTTTCTCTAACGGTTAATTCTTTTGGCTGCATAACAACGGTTTATGATACGGTGGAAATATTTTTACAGCCGGAAATAGATTTTTTACTCGCTAACCGTATTGGTTGTGCGCCTTACACGGTTACTTTTCAAGATAATTCTAGTGCATCTACTGGTATTTTATATGCTTGGGACTTTGGTGATGGTAACACCTCTACACAACAAAACCCCACCCATACATATCAAAACCCAGGTACCTATGATGTTGCTTTAACCATTTTTGTAACAGAAGGATGTACAGATACGCTATCATTGCTGAGACCAGCTTATGTTACGGTTAATCCAACGCCTACTGCTGCTGTATCTGTTACACCAGTTAAAACGTCAATCTATGAATCACTCGTAGAGGTAAATGATTTAAACGCGAAAATTGGCGAGTCATTTTTTACTGATATGGGTGATGGCATTACGTATTCTAATCAACCACAGATTTTGCATCAATATCGCGATACCGGCACTTACATGCTTACGCATGTGGTGTATAATGGCTTTAATTGTGCAGATACGGTTGTGGTGCCAGTACGTATTAATCCTGTGCCACTCATTTTTGCGCCATCAGCTTTTTCGCCCAATAATGATGGTGTTAATGACATTTACAAACCTAGCATTGTAGGGGCTGCAACGTACAAACTCTACATATATAGTAGGTGGGGCGAAGTTGTTTTTTACTCAGAAGACCCAAATGAAAGTTGGAATGGGCAATTGAATAATACCGGTAAGGAGTTGCCGGTTGGCGTATATAGCTATGCCATTTATGTGCGCGATATCAATGATGAATATTCTGAGAAAAAGGGGTATATCACCCTAATGCGGTAGGTTCTGCAGACCGATAAGCCAACCAAACAACAAGCAAACAGGTGGCAACCGATAATAAAATATTTAGCACTGCTGTTATAAAAAGGCCTTGACGTAGCAGTTGAAACGTTTCAAAGCTAAACGTAGAAAATGTGCTAAACCCACCACAAAAACCAACAATGAGTAAAAAGCGCAAAGCGGGGTCAACTTTACCTTGTTGAATGCCAATCCAAACCATAATCAAAACTAAACTTGCCAATACATTGCTGGCAAAGGTGGCTATGGTAGGGCTAAGCAGCCACGGGCTTAACCGGATGCTCAACAAGCTCATGCCATATCTGGCTAAACTGCCTAAACCTCCTCCAATAAATACGAGAAATGCTTCTTTCAAGATATTATCTTTAGGGCAAAGAAAAGCATTTTGAGTGCCATAGATAAGTACATCTTGCATTTGCCCCAAGAGCAACGCCAATTGGTAGATTTTCTCCAACAGGTCATTAAAAACGTTCATCCAGAAGTTACAGGGCGTTTGGCTTATGGTATCCCGTTTTTCTATGTTAAGAAACCCCTTTGTTATTTAAACCCTAAAAAAAACGGTGTTGATGTAGGCTTTTTGCAGGGCCAGGAACTTTCAAAATCGTTTATTTTAATAACGGCCAAGCGTAAACGGGTGGCAAGTTTATTCTTTAATTGGGAGGATGATGTAAATCTTAAATACTTGCAAGAAGTACTAAAAGCGGCTATTGCATTGCAAGGTGCTTAGGCAAGGTTACCTAATATTTTAGTTTTGGCGTATCGCAGTAAAAATTTGCCAATGATACTGCCAAAAAGCGCACCGCCTAAAATATCTAGCGGATAATGAACGCCCAGGTAAATACGGCTATAAGACACAATTGTGGCCCAAATTAACAAAGCTGTGGGCAGCCATTTAAGATGTGCGCGTAAAATACCCCCAGCAAGTACAGCAAAACCAAAAGTATTGGCTGCATGGCTACTTACAAATCCATATAAGCCGCAGTAATCTGCAACAAAACGCATTTGAGCGCGTAAATCGTCAATTTGACATGGGCGGAGCCGTTTTACAGTTTCTTTTAAAAGCCAGTAACTACCTTGGTCTGTTAGCAGTACGCCAACAACGCAGAGCGCAACAATTACAACGGCTTTAGGCGTGGGGAGGTATTTGAAAAAGAGCCAAGCAATAACGCCATAAAGCGGAATCCAGGTCAATTTGCCGCTAATAAGCCGCATAGGCGAGTCTAGCACATCCGTGCCTAAACCGTTGAGGAATAGAAAAACCTGCTCATCCCATTGTTGCAGCATCTCCAACATTTATTCGGCATTTAACAGTTGCCAGAGCTTGTCTTTTAGTTTTTGGATATTTTTTCCTGTAACGGAAGAAATAAACATATGTGGAAGATCATCAGGGAGAAGCGCTTCAATTTCCCCTTCTAGCTCATCATCAAGCATATCAGCTTTGGTAATTACCAAAAATCGTTGCTTGTCTAACAGCTCAGGATTGTATTGTTTGAGTTCGTTAACCAAGATTTGGTATTCCTTTTTATGATCTTGTGCATCAGCTGGTACCATAAATAGTAACAGTGCATTGCGCTCTATGTGGCGTAAAAAGCGATGTCCGAGGCCTTTGCCTTCTGCGGCACCTTCTATGATGCCAGGGATATCTGCAACCACAAAACTTTTATAGTCGTGGTACTGCACCATGCCTAAGTTTGGCACTAAGGTGGTAAATGGATAATCTGCAATTTCTGGTTTTGCCGCGCTAATAACGGATAGAAGGGTACTTTTTCCCGCATTTGGGAAACCTACCAAACCTACATCGGCAAGCACTTTTAACTCTAAGATGCGCCAGCCCTCTTCTTCATCTTCTCCGGGTTGGGCATAGGTTGGTGCTTGGTTTGTTGATGTTTTGAAATGGGTATTTCCCAAGCCGCCACGCCCGCCTTTCATCAAAATATGTTCTTGCCCATCATCGGTTACTTCAAATAGCACCGCACCGGTTTCGCCATCTTTGGCAACCGTTCCTAAAGGCACATCTAAATAAATATCAGGCCCATTGGCACCGTGCCTATCATTTCTGCTGCCATTTTCGCCATTTTCTGCATGTACATGCTTGCGGTATTTTAAGTGCAAGAGCGTCCACATTTGGCTGTTGCCACGTATAATAACGTGTCCGCCTCTGCCGCCATCTCCGCCATCAGGGCCACCTTTAGGAATACCACGGCCGCGGTAAAAGTGTGCAGAGCCGGCACCACCATGACCAGAACGACAATAGATTTTTACGTAATCAATAAAGTTTGCGTTGGCCATTTTGGTTCTTTACAGCGCGTTAATCGCAGTTTTTAATGCTGAGGTAATATCGTCTATGGCACCAACCCCATGTACGCCCTTGTATTTATTTTGGCGCTCATAGTAGGCTTGCACGGGTGCTGTTTCTGCGTTGTACACATCTATGCGTTTTTGAATAACTGCAGGGTCTGCGTCATCAATACGGCCAGATGTTTTGGCGCGTTCTGTGAGGCGTGTTCTTAATTCATCTTCTGGCACCTCTAGGGCTAACATGGCGCTAATTGCCGTGCTCTTTGAAGCCAAAAAAGAATCCAGTGCAGCGGCTTGCGCTTCTGTACGTGGAAAGCCATCAAAAATAAAGCCGGCAGCATTCGGGTGTTTATTCACTTCACTTTCAAGCATACTAATGGTTACCTCATCGGGTACCAATTTACCTTGGTCCATGTAGCTTTTTGCCAGCTTACCAAGATCGGTTTCACCCTTAATATTTGCTCTAAAGATATCGCCAGTGCTTAAATGAACCAGATTATATTCATCTACCAGCCTTACGCTTTGGGTGCCCTTACCCGCACCGGGAGGCCCAAATAAAACTAAATTTAACATGTACACCTAAATTGTTTAAGGCCTGCGAAGATACGCAAAAGGTAAGGGGGCGAAGGCTGCTTGTAACGGGTAATTATAGCTACTTTTGACCACTTTGTTTTTATCATGATGAATACCTATTGTGTAATTATGGCCGGAGGGGTTGGTAGCCGCTTTTGGCCGATGAGTACCCAGCGAGTACCCAAGCAATTTCTAGATATCCTAAATACTGGTCAATCGCTTTTACAACTCACTTATGAGCGTGTAAATAAGATAATTCCAGCAGAAAACATCTTAGTAGTTACCAATGCAGAATATGGTGCATTGGCTGCCAAACACTTGCCAGAACTACCAAAACACAACATACTTACTGAGCCTGTACGGAGAAATACAGCGCCTTGTATTGCTTATGCAGCTTTTAAAATACAAAAGCGCAATCCAAATGCAGTAATGGTTGTTACCCCGAGTGATCACCTCATTACAAATGAAGAGGCCTACCTGCAAACCTTGACCAAAGCCCTTGGTTTAGCGGCAGAAAACGAATTTTTAATAACCCTGGGCATTACCCCGGTAAGACCAGAAACAGGCTACGGCTATATTCAATTTAAACGCGAAGTACTGCCTATTGATGAGCGCCTCAAAAAAGTAAAGACCTTTACAGAAAAACCTGATTTAGAACATGCAAAAGCATTTTTAGATAGTGGCGATTTTTTGTGGAATAGTGGGGTTTTTATTTGGAGCGCTGCAAGTTGTTTAGATGGACTGAAAAATTTCGCCCCTGATATTTATGATGCTTTTAGTGCAGGGGAGCCGGCTTATGATACCGCAGATGAAGATAACTTTATCAATACCATATACCCGCAATGCGAAAACGTATCTATTGACTATGCCCTGATGGAAAAAGCACAAAATGTATATGTGTTGCCGGCAAGCTTTGGCTGGAGTGATTTAGGAACATGGAGCAGCGTGCTAGAACAGCTCACTACAGATCAACATGGTAACGGTGTTATCGGCAAGAAAGTTTTACTGAGCAACACACAAAATACCTTAGTTGTGAGCAGTGGCCAAAAGGTAATTGTTGCAGACGGTTTAGATGGCTACATTATTGCAGAAGGCGAAAAAGCCATTATCATCTACCCAAAAGAAAAAGAGCAAGAAATAAAGCAGGTGGTTAGTGAGGTGCGCCTTAAGTGGGGCGAAGAACATGTCTAATTTCACAAGTCGGGTTTAGTACTATCATTGTTGTAAATATGGTTTTATGACGCAAAAAGAATCACCTTCATCCGCTAATCAGGATGCAACCACGGGGTCTGCAGAAGATTTATTACCGCTTGCCAAACGTCTTTTTGCAAGTGTTCGTGCCTTTTTAGGTGCGCGGCTTAGCATTGTAGATAATGCTAAACCAACAGAAACCATACAAGGTATAGAGCGCGATATTGAGTTTAAAGGATTTACCATTTGGATTCTCATCGTAGCTATAGTCATTGCTTCGGTAGGGCTTAATGCCAATAGTACAGCCGTGGTTATAGGTGCCATGCTTATTTCACCGTTAATGGGCCCAATTATGGGTATAGGCCTAAGCGTTGGCATAAACGATTTTACAATGCTAAAGCGTGGCCTGCGCAATTTGGGTATCGCAGTGGGTGTTTCAATTGTTACCTCCACACTTTTTTTTATGATTATCCCAATAGAGGAGGCATCCTCAGAACTACTCGCGCGCACGCGGCCAGACATACGTGATGTTTTTATAGCCTTTTTTGGCGGATTGGCAGGTATTTTGGCGGGTAGCCGAAGAGAAAAGAGCAATGTGATACCAGGCGTAGCGATAGCCACCGCCTTAATGCCGCCACTTTGTACGGCAGGATTTGGGTTAGCCACTGGGCAATTCAAATTCTTTTTAGGTGCGGCATACTTGTTTTTGATTAATGCTTTCTTCATCGCTTTAGCCACGGTTATTGTGGTGCGCTATCTGCGGTTTCCTGTAAAAACCTTTGTTAATGAGGCTACCCAAACCCGAACTAAGCGGTTACTTGCGCTTACTGTAGTGGTTATGATTATTCCTGCTTCTGTCATCTTTTATCAGGTAGTTATAGAAACCATTGCTAAACGCAATATAGAGGCATTTATCATTGAAAATATTGAGCCTTATGATGAGTCTGAAATCGTTAAAAAAGAAATTATTCTAACAGATTCTGTCCACTATGTAAATCTGGTGATGTTTGGTGAACCCATTCCCGCGAAGACCGTTCAGAATTGGCAAAAGGAGCTTGCTACCAAAGTTGATAAGGGCAGGTTACGCATATTTCAGGGTACAGATAAAGAGGCTTTGCCAGAAGTAACGCGGTTGGTTGAAATGTATACGTCTACCCAAGAAGACATAACCAATAAAGAGGATTTGATCATCAAGCTACAAGAAACAATTAAGCGATATGAAGATGCGGTGATACCAAATGGCATATTAAAGGAGATCAAGATCAATTATCCAGAAGTTGCTTCAGTACGCATGGGGCGGATGATCTATACAAATTATCGCGAGCAAGAAACAGAGGCACATCCCAGCTTTTTTGTGCTTTGGGAGGCGAAGACACCAGATTCTATGATTCCTGTAAGATCAGAGCAATTGCAGCAATGGCTGGCAACCCGTTTTCAGGCAGATTCAGTTATTGTGGCCTCATTGGGTAAAGACACAACAACTACCAACCTGATTGAAACAGAAAATCCTT
>CAYQDW010000044.1:0-20912 GCA_964416385.1 uncultured Cryomorphaceae bacterium
TCATTCAAACTCCGCCTGCATGCGTTTTACCCGGTCTGCCAAACTCTCGTTGCTGAGGTGATTATTGTTTAGCCTGTCAACCAAAATGGGGAAGGCAAGCGGGGTGGGTTTTTCGGTTTCTACAATCACAATTTCCTGTTTTTCAATGCGCTCAAGCGCGGCACGCATGCGGGCTTCTTCTAGTTGAAAATCATGCACTTCTTCAAAAGCCTGGCGGTAGAGGAGGTTCTGGTTATCCATGTCGTGAAACACGTTAAAGAACAACTGACTGTTGGCTTGCAGGTGTTTGTCTTTTACCGGCTGGCCGGGGTAACCGGCAAATACCAAACCGGCAATGCGGGCAATATCTCGAAAGCGCCTTCGCGCCATTTCGGTTTCATTTACACTGCGGCTGATGTCTTCGCGAAGGTCTTTGAGCGTAAATACGTCACTATCAACGGCCTCTTCAATGGGTATAGGTTGGTCGCTGAGCAGCTCAAAGCCATAGTCGTTCATGGCAATGGTAAAGCTGATTTTTTTGAATAGGCTTAGCCTGTAGCCAAGTAGCGCTGCTATGCCTTCATGCACCAATCGCCCTTCAAACGGAAAGACAAAAACGTGGTAACCATCCTTGCTTTCAAGTTTTTCAATGAGCAGTTGATTAGCCCGCGGCACAATACTGCGTTGGGTTTGTAATTCAATAAGCGGTTGTATTAGTGTTAGTTCGGGCTCATCTTTTTTGTTTTCTGCGGCTTCGCGGAGTTTTTGCCGGAGCATGGCACCGAGTTCGGCACTCAAGGGCATGCGCCCGCCATTGTAGCTGGGTACCAAACCGCTCTTGCGTTTACTCTGCACGCACTCGGCCACAAGTCCTTTTAAGCGCAAAAATTCCAGATTATAACCGCCAAACCAAAACACATCGCCAGGGTTTAGTCTGCTGATGAAGTATTCTTCAACATGACCTAGAAAACCACCGGGCTTCATTTGTACTCGAATCATCGTGTCGCTTACAATGGTGCCAATACCCATGCGGTGGCGCATTGCAATCTTTCTGCTAACCACACGATACACGCCATCTTCAACCACAACTTTATGGAAGTCGTTATACGTATTGAGCATACTGCCGCCACGGGTGATAAAATCTAGACACCATGCAAATTCGTCATCGCTAATGCTTTCAAAAGAAGCGGTTGCACGTATTTCGGGCAGTATTTCTGCCGGATGAAAACCGTCTGATACAGCCAGTGTAACCAGGTACTGCAGCAGTACATCAAAGCTGCGGATGTAGGGCAGGCGCTCTTCAATGACGCTTTGCTGGATGGCCTGCCGTAGCGCAGCGGCTTCAATAAGTTCTAGGCTGTGGGTAGGCACAAAGTAAATACGACTGGTTTCTCCTGGTCGGTGGCCACTGCGGCCGGCACGCTGCATAAAGCGGGCAACGCCTTTTGGGCTACCAATTTGGATGATGGTTTCTACAGGCCGAAAGTCTACACCAAGGTCTAGTGAACTTGTACAAACCACGGCTTTAAGCCGGCCATCGTAAAGCGCATCTTCTACCCAGCCACGCAGATCTTTGCTTATGCTGCCGTGATGCATAGCCATGATACCTGCTAAATCTGGCGCTACATCTAGTAGCTTTTGAAACCAAATTTCTGCCTGACTGCGTGTATTGGTAAAGATGAGTGTGGTTTTGCTACGCTGAATAACAGGAATGACCTTCTCTAATAATTTTATGCCCAAATGCCCGGCCCAGGGTAGGGTTTCTACCTCGTCTGGTAAAATGGAAATCACCTCAATTTTCTTATCCAGATTGGCGCGAATGAGTGTGTTTGGTTTGGTATGCAGCGTTTCGCCCAGCAGCACCTGCATGCTTTCTTCCATATTGCCTATGGTGGCGCTAATACCCCACGTGCGTAGATTAGGGTGCATCCCGCGTAGCCGGGAAAGGGCCAACTCACACAATACACCACGTTTACTGCCCAGGAGCTCATGCCACTCATCAATAACTACTGTTTTGAGGTTTTTGAAAAGAGTGGCATAGCCTTTTGTGGCCAGTAGAATATGCAGACTTTCTGGTGTGGTGATGAGGATTTCGGGCATCTTCTTTTTCTGCCGCTGTTTAACGCTTTGGCTGGTGTCTCCGGTGCGCGTTTCTACAGTCCATTCACTTGCCAGGCCAAATAGCGCACGCTGCGAAGCTTGTTCAATTTCTTTGCTCAAGGCACGGATGGGGGTTATCCAGATGGCCTGTAATCCCGCGCCACGCTTAACACTGTTAAGTTTTCCTTCTAAAATAATGGGCAGCAAGAGACTGTAGGTTTTTCCGCTGCCTGTTGGGGCGTTGACCATACCGCTGTAGCCGTCAGTGAATTTTTGCCACGCTTCTAGTTGAAAGTCAAAGGGCGTCCAGCCTTGATTTTTAAACCAGGTATGAAGAGGGCGAAAAGTATTGGTCTTTAAAACGGCCATTAGGTTCTTAAAAGTCTACACTTCTACAAATTAAGCCAACCGGTTTTTCGCGATAGAAACAATTTGCAGAAATTTTGGGGTATATGTTTCGGCCATGTGCTTTATTTGGGTTGTAGGCGGATTAGCAAACTGTAAAAACTGTAATCGGTTTGGCTTACCACATAAGGAAGATTTCGCAGCATCCATACGGCAAAAAAGCGCATGCTTTTAGTGCCAGCGCTGATTTATCAATTATGCTAATTAAGCATCTTCCTCGCCGCTTTTGTTTAGCAAGGCATTCCAGCCCCGTGCTTTTAATGCCACGGCTTCATCTGCACGCGTAACAAGGTATGTGCCTGTTTTTTCTTCTGTAATATGGCCAATAATGGTAAGATTGGGGTTTTGCTGAATATCTTGATGGTGGGCAATAGGTACCGTGAAGAGTAGCTCGTAATCTTCACCACCATTTAAGGCTACGGTGGTTGTGTTTAGGCTGAAATCAGTACACAGATCATAAACAGTTGGGTCTACAGGAATCTTTTCCTCATAAATTCTACAGCCAACGCCACTTGCTGTACACAGATGCAAGAGATCACTGCTTAGGCCATCGCTTAAGTCAATCATAGCTGTGGGACGAATACCCAAGCCATTCAATATTTGCTTCACGTCTTTGCGCGCTTCTGGTTTTAGCTGGCGTTCTAACACATATTCATGCCCAGCAAGTTCAGGTTGCATGTCTGGGTTTACTAAAAAGACTTGTTTTTCGCGTTCAAGTAATTGTAACCCCATATATGCACCGCCAAGATCACCACTTACCACAATAAGGTCGTTAACCTTAGCGCCAGAGCGATATACAACTTCATCTGCCGTGGCAAGGCCGTTAACAGTTAAACTAAGCACTAAACCGCTAGAAGACGATGTGGTATCTCCCCCAACCAAATCAACATTATACTGCGCGCAAGCGGTTAGCAAACCGGCATAAATTTCTTCTATGGCCTCAACCGGAAAACGGTTACTCACAGCGATAGAAACAAAAAGTTGCGTTGGCGTGCCATTCATGGCGTAGATATCAGAAAAGTTAACCACGGCAGCTTTGTAACCCAAATGTTTAAGTGGCACATAGGCAAGGTCGAAGTGAACGCCTTCTAAGAGCATGTCTGTACTGGTTAATACTAACTTTTCTTCTGGGTTCATCACTGCGGCATCATCGCCTACCCCAATTACAGAGGATGGATTTTCGAGTTTAATGTTTTTGGTTAACGCGTCTATTAGACCAAATTCGCCTAATTCAGAAATGGGTGTGCGGCTTGGGTTCTTGTCTTCAATCATGCCGCAAAAATAATGGCTTTGCCCGCACAACATTATTTTAGTTTTATGACGGCCATCATAAAATATGACAAAAGTCAGTTTCTGTGAACACGACTCTATTTGAAACGTTATCTTTGCCGGCTCATATTTAGAACTAATCTAAATAACCATGATAAACGTATCAGAAACAGCCAAAGCTAAAGTTGCTTCGCTATTAGCAGAAGAAGGAAAAGCAATTGAAAATAGTTATATCCGCGTAAGCGTAACCAGTGGTGGTTGCTCGGGTTTGTCTTATAAAATGGAATTTGTAGATGTGCCGCAAGAAGGTGATAAAGAAATAGAAGACAAAGGCGTACGCATATTAATAGAAAAGAAGAGCATGTTGTATTTAATAGGTACTACATTAGAATACTCTGGAGGTTTAAATGGCAAGGGCTTTAGTTTTAATAATCCCAATGCCAGTAGAACGTGTGGCTGTGGTGAGAGCTTCGCTGTTTAGCGTTGAATCTTCGAATCTCAAATCTAAAACAGAATGTCTGACATACTAGATAAAGTAACCAAAAGCGAGTACAAGTACGGTTTTACAACTGATATAGCATCTGATAAAGCGCCTAAGGGACTAAACGAAGAGATCATTAAGTTTATCTCTGCCAAGAAAGAAGAACCTGAATGGCTTTTAAATTGGCGACTAGAAGCTTTGCGCATTTGGCAAGAAATGGTAGAACCTGAGTGGGCCAACATCCATTACAAGAAACCCGATTTTCAAGACATCTCTTATTATGCCGCACCAAAGAAAAAGAAGACGCTAAACAGCCTTGATGAGGTAGATCCAGAGTTGCTCAAAACCTTTGAAAAACTTGGTATAAACATAGAAGAACAAAAGCGTCTTACAGGGGTGGCGATGGATGTGGTTGTAGACTCTGTGTCTGTAGCAACCACCTTTAAAGCTAAACTAAAGGAGCTGGGCATTATATTTTGCAGTATGAGTGATGCTGTTAAAGAATACCCAGAGTTAGTGCAAAAATATCTCGGTACGGTTGTGCCTAGAACAGATAATTTTTACGCGGCATTAAACTCTGCGGTATTTACAGATGGCTCTTTTTGTTACATCCCGCCAGGCGTGAGATGCCCGGTAGAGCTTAGCACTTATTTTAGAATTAACGAAGCAGGCACTGGCCAATTTGAGCGTACGCTGGTAGTGGCAGACAAGGGCAGCTATGTTAGTTATTTAGAAGGATGTACCGCGCCACAACGCGATGAGAACCAATTGCACGCAGCGGTTGTGGAGTTAATTGCACTAGATGACGCTGAAATTAAATATAGCACTGTACAAAATTGGTATCCCGGTGATGCAGATGGTAAAGGGGGCGTTTTCAACTTTGTAACAAAACGTGGCGTTTGTGAACGCAATGCTAAAATCAGCTGGACCCAAGTAGAAACAGGCTCAGCCATCACTTGGAAATATCCAAGCTGTATTCTCAAAGGTGATAACAGTGTGGGTGAGTTTTACTCGGTGGCCGTAACCAATAACTTTCAGCAAGCAGATACCGGCACAAAAATGATTCACTTGGGTAGAAACACAAAAAGTACCATTATTTCAAAAGGTATTTCTGCCGGTAAAAGTCAAAACAGCTATCGCGGATTAGTAAAAATTGGTCCGCGTGCCAGCCATGCCCGAAATTTTAGTCAATGTGATAGTATGCTCATGGGCGATCGTTGTGGCGCACATACTTTTCCTTACATAGAAACGCAAAACACAACCGCCAAGGTTGAACATGAGGCCACTACGAGTAAAATAGGCGAAGACCAAATATTTTATTGTAATCAGCGCGGTATTGATACTGAAGCCGCCATCGCCCTTATAGTTAACGGGTTTGTAAAAGAGGTGCTCAATCAATTGCCCATGGAATTTGCAGTAGAAGCGCAAAAATTACTCGAAGTAAGCCTAGAAGGCTCTGTAGGATAAACCAACACGATAAATAAGCGAACAGATGTTGACCATAAAAAACCTCCATGCAGGTATAGAAAACAACCCCATCTTAAAAGGGATAAATCTACACGTTAATCCAGGTGAGGTACACGCTATTATGGGGCCAAATGGCTCTGGCAAAAGCACATTAAGCAGTGTTATTGCCGGTAGAGAAGATTATGAAGTTACAGAGGGTTCCGTTTCTTTTAATGGCGAAGACTTATTGTCTTTGGCCCCTGAAGAACGGGCACACAAGGGTATCTTTCTTTCATTTCAATATCCTGTAGAAATACCCGGCGTAAGCGTGAGCAATTTTGTGAAAACCGCCATAAATGAAACGCGCAAAGCAAGAGAGCAAGACCCTATGGAAGCCAAGGTGATGCTTAAATTGATGCGTGAAAAAATGAACCTCCTAGAAATGGACAAAGGTTTTCTAAGTCGTAGCCTTAATGAGGGCTTTTCTGGTGGTGAAAAAAAGCGCAACGAAATTTTTCAAATGGCCATGTTAGAACCCAAACTGGCCATCTTAGATGAAACGGACTCGGGCCTTGATATAGATGCGTTGCGCATTGTAGCTAATGGCGTTAATAAATTGCGCAGCAGAGACAATGCTTTTGTGGTGATTACCCACTACCAACGCCTATTGAATTACATCAAGCCAGATTTTGTGCATGTGCTTTGGAATGGTAAAATTGTACGCAGCGGCGATGCAAGTTTGGCCCATGAGCTCGAAGAAAAGGGCTACGATTGGATTAAAAAAGAAACGGCCTTGCTGTAATTAATGATCATGGAGCATCTAAAAGACAAACTCGTATCGTCCTTTTTGGTAGCCCAAGCGCATACCCACGAGGATGAGTCTATGGTTTCTAATATTCGTCAACAAGCGTTAAGCTTTTTTGAAGAAACGGGCTTTCCAACCAAGCAGCATGAAGAGTGGAAGTACACCAACCTTAAACCAATACTCAAGCATGATTACAAATTGTTGCCAAAAGCTGATGAAGGTGTAGAATATGCACACGTAAAGCAGTTTTTTTTAAATGATGTAGACACGTATCGGTTGGTATTCATCAATGGTATTTACAGTAGCTGGCTGAGTACATCTACGCATCAAGGCTATGACGTATGCACATTTTCTTCTGCACTAAAGCGCTTTAAAGCTGAAGTAGAAGCCCATTTTGCAAAGTATGCGCCTAAGGATGAGCCGATGGCGGCCCTTAACACTGCTTTTGCGAAGGATGGCGCCTTCATTAATGTGCCTAAGAATGCAGTGGTTAATAAGCCTATTGAAATTGTGTTTCTTTCTACAGGCATGGGTGCCGAAGTGATGACGCAACCCAGAAACTTGTTGATTATAGGAGAGAACGCCCAGGCTCAAATTATAGAACGCCATTGCAGCCTAACAGAAAATGCCGTGCTAACCAATGTGGTAACAGAAGTCTCGGCGGGCAAAAATGCCATTGTACATTATTACAAAGTGCAAAATGACAACAACACCGCTAGCCTCATTGACACTACTGTAATTCATCAACAAGCGCAAAGCAACGTAACGGTAGGTACCTTTAGCTTTGGTGGAAAATTGGTACGCAATAACTTGAGTTTTTTACTCAATGGCGAACATTCAGAATCACACATGGATGGCATAACCATTATTGGCGAAGGGCAGCATGTAGATCACCACACACTAGTTGACCATAAAGTGCCAAATTGCTACAGCCGTGAATTATATAAAGGTATTTATGACGGCAACGCGCGAGGCGTTTTTAACGGAAAAGTAATTGTACGGCAGGATGCCCAAAAGACCAATGCTTTCCAACAAAACAACAATGTGCTACTTTCTGAAAAGGCCGCAGTAGATACCAAGCCACAGCTAGAAATATTTGCTGATGATGTAAAGTGCTCACATGGTTGTACTATTGGCCAGCTAGACGAAGAGGCCATGTTTTATCTCAGAAGCCGCGGTATTCCAGAAAGAGAAGCCAAAGCTTTGTTGATGTACGCTTTTTCATCAGATGCCTTGAACTACGTACACATACCCGAATTAAAAAGCCGCCTGAATCACATTATGGGTGCTAAACTTGGCATAGAACTCGATTTCGAATTATGATCAAAACCCTAGATATAAAGGCGATACGTCAAGATTTTCCAATCCTCAGTACGGTGGTTAACGGGAAACCTTTAGTTTATCTAGACAATGCGGCAACTACACAAAAGCCACGTGCCGTAATTGACGCAATCACCAACTATTATTCTAATCAAAACGCCAATGTGCATCGCGGGGTGCATCACCTCAGCCAAATTGCCACAGAAGCCTTTGAAGAAACAAGGCACACGGTGCAGCGGCACATCAACGCGCCAAGCGCCAAAGAAATAATTTTTACGCGCGGAACTACAGATAGCATTAATCTTGTTGCAGCCACTTTTTCTGGCTTTATCTCTGTGGGCGATAACATTGTGATTTCTGCCATAGAGCACCACAGTAACATTGTTCCTTGGCAATTACTAGCAGAGCGTACAGGCGCAGAGCTGCGCATTATTCCCGCCAATGAGCGTGGTGAATTAGAACTAGACGGATTAGCAAAAATTCTTGATAGCCGCACCCGTTTGGTGGCTGTAAACCACATCAGCAATACCTTAGGCACCATTAACCCCATTGAAGAGATTATTGCAAAGGCACATGCCTATGGTGCCGCAGTGCTTGTTGATGGCGCACAGGCGCTGCCGCACCTAAAAGTTGACGTACAGGCCTTAGATGTAGATTTTTATGCCTTTAGTGCCCACAAGGTTTATGGCCCTACAGGTGTCGGGGTGCTTTATGGCAAAGCGGCCTGGCTGCAAAAACTACCTCCTTATCAGGGCGGTGGGGAGATGATTAAAGAAGTCTCTTTACAAAAAAGCACATGGGCTGATTTGCCCCATAAATTTGAAGCAGGTACACCTAATATTGAAGGCGTTATTGCTTTTAAAGCGGCTTTAGATTACGTAAATGCCATAGGCTTAGATCTCATTGCAAACTATGAGAACGAACTCTTGGCATACGGCACAGAAAAGTTAAATGCTATTGATGGTCTACGCATCATCGGTACTGCACATAAAAAGGCAAGTGTAATTAGCTTTATTGTTGACCAAATACATCCTTATGATATTGGGATGATTCTAGACAAACTGGGGATTGCCGTGCGCACGGGGCATCATTGTACACAACCCATTATGGAACAATTCGGCATTCCAGGTACAGTAAGGGCTAGTTTTGCCTTTTATAATACCTTAGAGGAGATTGATATGTTAGTTGCAGGTGTAAACCGTGCAGTAAATATGTTGAGGTAATAAAATGGAAACCATACAAGAAATACAACAAGAGATCATAGAAGAGTTTGACATGTTTTCAGACTGGATGGAGAAGTATGATTACCTGATTGAACTCGGCAAAGGGTTACCATTAATATCGCCCGCAGCAAAAACAGAAGACAACCTAATAAAGGGCTGCCAAAGCAAGGTTTGGTTAGATGCAGAATTTATTGATGGTAAAATTATTTTTAGTGCAGATAGTGATGCAATCATTACCAAAGGTATTATTGCATTAATGGTACGCGTTTTAAGCAACCATACCCCAGAAGACATAATGCACGCAGATATGGGTTTTATTGATCAAATTGGCCTAAAAGAGCACCTTTCACCAACACGGGCAAACGGCTTGTTGGCCATGATTAAACAAATGAAATTTTATGCACTTGCATTTCAATCTAAAAGCAATTAGCACCACGCCATGAGCTATACAGATAAGCAAATGAATGATTTAGGTAATGATGTTGTAGACGTTTTAAGCAGCATCTATGACCCTGAAATACCCGTTGATATTTACCAGTTAGGACTGATTTATGATGTGCAGGTAAGTGATGAAGGTGGTGTAAAAATTATCATGACCCTAACCAGCCCCAATTGTCCGGTAGCAGAGAGTTTACCTGAAGAAGTCCGCGAAAAAACACGCGCCTTAGATGCCGTTACAAGCGTTGAGGTTGAACTCACTTTTGACCCCCCTTGGAATAAAGATATGATGAGCGAAGAAGCCAAATTAGAACTCGGCATTCTTTAATCATTTTAACTTTTTTTTATACCCCCTAAAAACAATTAGACTAATAATTAACTTGTTAATACTTGCGTATTAATAGAAATTTTAATTGTACAATGAAAATAGGGATTGACGCCATTAACTACTACGTTCCTAAAACGTATCTCCCCATTGCCGACCTTGCAGAGGCCAGAGGTATTGAATATGCTAAACTCAATAAAGGTCTTGGCTTAGAAAAAATGGCCATTCCTGACATTAATGAAGATGTTGCTAGCATGGCTGCGCAGGCCGTTTTGCGCCTCATAAAGCAGGCCGAAATTAACCCACTACAAATAGGCCGCATGTATTTAGGTACAGAAAGTGCTCTAGATGCTGCAAAACCAACCGCCACTTATGTTGCTAATATGGTAGAAAACGCCATGCAATCTGCCTATGGGCCAAGGGTACTTAAAAACTGTGATGTGGTTGATATGACCTTTGCTTGCATTGGTGCCGTAGATGCCTTAGAAAATGCCATGGATTGGGTGCGGGCAGAACCAAGCAGAAAAGCCATTGTAATTGCTGCAGATATGGCGAAATATGAGCGCAATAGCACAGGTGAATATACCCAAGGTGCGGGCGCGGTGGCCGTACTGGTAACAGCAAATCCGAGAATCTTAGCCATCAACCCGAAAATTGGTGTGGCATTAGAAAGCGTAAGCGATTTTTATAAGCCGCGAAGAACATTTGCGAAGCTAGACTTGCTAAAAAGCGCCGCAAAGCTACTCGGCCAAAAGCTAGATGATGAAGAGCTTAACCTGTTGCTTGCAAATGCGGAGCATCCGTTTTGGGGCGAATTAGGTCACACCATTGAAATACATAGAGAAGAACCCGTATTTGATGGGCCATATAGCAACACGTGCTATCAAAGCCGAATTTTTGAAGCTTTAGAAGCTTTCAGAAATGTACAACCGATGAACGTTTTAGAGCGTTGGCAAAAATTGGTTTTTCATCTGCCTTACGCATTTCAAGGCCGCAGAATGATTACCCCAAACTGGATTACATGGATGCGTGAGTCTGGTAGAGAGGCAGTGTTGGCGGAGGCTTTAGAATCTCTCAACGCTACTGAGGCAGACGCGGCAACCCAAACTAAGGTACTGGCAAAGTCTGATCTCTATAAAACCTTTGTGGCCAATTATATCGCGCAGGGCGAAGTCGCTTCGTCTCAAATTGGAAATATGTACACCGCAAGCATATTTATGTCTTTATTGAGTCTTTTGGCAAAAGCAATAGACGATGCAGAAGATCTGGTTGGTAAAAACATCGGCTTTTTTGCCTACGGTAGCGGTTCTAAGTCTAAAGTCTTTGAGGGAGAGGTGCAAGCTGGGTGGACACAAGCTCTTGCGGGGCTTAATTTATTTGCTGAGTTGCAAAATAGAACACCAATTTCTTTTGCTGATTACGAAGCTTGGCACACAGGTGCACAATCAAAGCCATTTATATCAGTTGATGAATTGCGCCTAAACCGGATCGGTGATGAAGGTGTAACGCTTGGTTACAGGTATTATTCATAATGTAAATCTGCGCACAACAGGATTGCTTTTTACAACAGCGGTGTTGCGATATATTGCAACATAAGACTGAGAAGTAGAACAGCAATTGCCGTAGAAAGTAAAATGGCTTGTTTGCTTTTAAACCATTGGCTACCGATGTAAAAACCGCCTAATGCGAATAAGCATTCAGCAATAAAAACATACTGAAAATTAGCCTGTAGGGCATAAGCAAAGAGTAATATAGCAGGTACTACAAACCCAATTATACCTTGCATTTCGCGCAGTTTGTGTAAATAGCCCACAAACAGGCTGAGCGAAAACATCCAAGCAAAAGCGATGAAATCATTTCTGAAGTAGTTGCCAAATGCTAAAGCAAAGAATAATACGGTGTAGAGCGCAACGGTCTTTGCGAATTGGAGTGTAAAATAGTTTTTAGTAAGCGTCATTGGTAAAAGGTTTAGGCAAAAAAACGTAGAATATCACAATTCCGTATTTTCAAACGCAAATTTAGGTTCATGGATGAAATTGTAAATAAAGTAGCCCAAAGTGGTTTAGTAAGTTTAGACCTCGAAACCTTCTATCCTAAAGGTGAGCGTGTTCTTTTTGATTTAACCGACTGGTTGTACGAAGGACTCATTTTACGCGAAAAAGACTTCCGCGAACGCGCCAAAACGCATAATTGGCAAGCCTATACAGATATGCATGTTGCGATAACGTGTACTGAAGATGCCATTGTACCCCTTTGGGCATTTATGTTGGTGAGTAGTGCCCTGCAACCCTTTGCCGCAACGATTGTGCACGGTGATTTAGAAAAATTAGAATCTGTGCTCTACCGCCAGTTTATGGATGCCCACGATTTTAGCCAGTATGAAGACAAGCGCCTGATCATTAAAGGGTGCAGTAAAAAACCTGTGCCTACAGATGCTTTTGCGGAGTTCGTAAAGCGCGCCCAGCCTTTTGCCAAGAGCATCATGTTTGGTGAGCCTTGTAGCACGGTGCCAGTATTTAAGCGCTGAAAATCTGTTGTAAGTCCATAATGCCGGCAACTGTTATCTTTTCATGTAGCGGGTAAACGCCTTGATTAGGCGTAATCACGTACATCTTTGCGGGGGTTAAGTCTTGAAGTATATGTTTCATACTTTTTGTAATGCTTGGAGCTCCTGCCAATTTTATTTCAAAGGCATATTCAACAATGTTTCCTTTAACCGCAATTAAATCTGCTTCTGTACCGTCTTGCGTTCTGTAAAAGTGGAAACGATAATTACTTCCTAAGGTATTAATGATTTGCTCTATGCAATAACCCTCAAAAGAAAACCCGACAATAGGATTGGCCAAAAGTGAATTGGGCTCAATTATGTTTAAAAGGGTATGCAAAATGCCGCTATCGCGATAATATAGTTTGGCAGACTTAACTAATCTTTTTTTTGCATTGTTGTACCAAGGCTGTAATCTTCTAATAATGAATGATCGCTCGAAATAGTCTATCGCAGTTTTAATGGTTGGTGCGCTAACACCCAATGCTTTGCCAAAGGCGCTAAAATTTTCAACCTGACCATGATTATGAGCTAGCAATACCGCCAAGCGGTAAACATCTAAGCTGTATGTATTAAGACCCAATGCTGGTAAATCTTTGCTGATATAGGTTTGCAAAAAGCTATTATACCAATCCCATGCTTTGGTTTTGTCGGTAAACAGGAAAGGTTCCGGATACCCGCCATACATCCAATGGTTTGTAAGGGAATTTAGTGAATTAATTTCCACGTATAATAAAGGAGATAATTCGAAGTACATGATACGACCAGCTAAAGATTCTGAACTTCTGCGCAAGATTTCCGGACTTGCTGAGCCCAATAGTATGAACCGGGCGGCAACGCGGTTGGCATCAACCACGCTTCTTAGTAAAGGAAACAATTCAGGCATTACCTGAACCTCATCAATTATTATCGTTTTGTGTTGGTTCAGTTCGAAGAACAGTTCTGCATTGGTTAGCTTGGCGCGATCAGAAGGGCGCTCTAAATCTACATAAATGGCCTCTTTTGGCAATGTAGTTACCAAATCCTTGGCCAAAGTGGTTTTGCCAACTTGTCTGCTACCCAACAAGCCTATTACAGGGAATGTGGTTAGTGCAGACTGGAATTGAGGAGTAATGTATCGCGCTATCATCCCTGCAAATCTAAAACGATATTTTTAATTTGCAGGGAAAATGTGTTTAACCAATGCGTTGACAGAACGCAAAAAGACGAGGGCGTTACAATGCTTTAGCTTCTAGTTCTTGAGCACTTTGTGCACAACAACTTGTCCATTGCTAAACGTTACCGTTAAAAAGTACAATCCGTTTGCCTGCGGAAGGCTGAAGGAGGTTTGATTTTCATAAACAGCCAGCGTTCTTCCGGAGAGATCAGTAATTTCAACAAGACTTATTTGTTGCTCAGCATATATCGTTAACCTGCCCTGACTTGGGTTTGGGTAAACCTGCAGCAAAGCTTTTTGATTTTCTTCAAACCCTTGACCAGACCACCACGTACAACCCTTGTTAGTTAATTGGTAAAAGTGATTATCGTCTTTATAACACCTAAGTTGATATGCAAAAACTGTAGTGGTTTTAAATGATGTGCCATCACAAAAGTTAATGCTTGGCGTTAGTGGTTCAAGAATGTGCAGCGGTAATTGCCATCTGCCAATATGTTGATAGATTTTTCCTCCTAAAGACCAACCAGAGGAGCATAGATACTGATTGCCATAGGCAGGAATGGAATCCATTTTATCCTCCACCAACCAATACTTCAGCGCATTTCCGTTAATGGTATCATAACCAATATTTAGCACTGTGGCCGTTGGGGTATCAACACATGAAAAGGAAGTATCCCATGCCGCAAACTGCCAAGTATCACCTATTGAAGCATTAAAATCATACAGCAGGCGTTTTTCATCGTTTAGTAAATAAAAGACAGAATCATTTTTGGTGTTCAACATATACGTAAAACCAGCAGCGCCTCTTTTAAAGAACTGCCAATTATCGCCTTTGTAAACAGAATCTTTAACGTAGTACAGTGAGTCAATACCCTGTAATCCTGCTTCGTCATACGCAAAGTACCATGTGGCATGATAACCAAATGGTTGCTGGGCAACAGCAAGCAAGGGAAAAAACAGGAGAGTGATGAACCACTTCATATCAGCAAACTTTAAATCAAACTTAAGGAAGTTCCACCTTAAAAGGATAGGCAGTAACACCATGATGGCTTAAGTGCCTTTTTATAGACACATGAGGCCAACTAGCGTTGCTTTTAAAGGACTAAACATTTATGCAAATGTTTGGGTACTTCTCAAAATTTAATGCTACAAGAGCATTAAAGAGTATCCCTCGTTGGTAATTCTTATTTTCGCGTCAACCCCACCCCAGTAGCATGAGCAAGCTTTTTACCATAGACATCCACACGCATATTTTACCAGAGAACATCCCAAATTTCAGAGAAAAGTTTGGCTATGGCGGGTTTATACATCTTGATCATCACGCGCCATGTAGAGCACGCATGATGATGGATGATAAATTTTTCCGTGAAATAGAAGACAATTGTTGGGATGCTGAAGCCCGATTGAAAGAATGTGGGCATCACCATGTAGATGTGCAGGTATTAAGTACGGTACCCGTTATGTTCAGTTATTGGGCCAAGCCCGATGATGCGCTAGAAGTTGCCAAATTTTTGAATGACCATATCGCTGAAATTGTAAACCGCTACCCCAAGCGTTTTGTAGGTTTGGGCACCGTGCCACTGCAAGACCCAGAATTGGCGGTAAAAGAATTAGAGCGCTGCAAAAAAATTGGCTTGGCAGGTATTGAAATCGGCACACATGTAAATGATTGGAATCTTGATGCGCCAGAGCTTTTTGAAGTTTTTATGGCCTGTCAGGATTTAGACATGGCTGTTTTTGTGCATCCTTGGGATATGATGGCAAAAGAAAAAATGCCTAAATATTGGTTGCCATGGTTGGTGGGTATGCCCGCAGAAAGCAGCCTTGCCCTTTGCTCGTTAATTTTTGGTGGCGTATTAGAGCGTTTGCCAAACCTACGTGTGGCCATAGCACATGGTGGGGGTAGTTTCCCTGCTACTTTGGGGCGCATACAGCATGGCTTTGAGGTGCGCCCAGATTTATGTGCGGTTGATAACAGCATACCTCCACAAGATTATATGGGTAAATTTTGGTTAGATAGCCTGGTTCATGATCCTAAAATGTTGCAGTTTGTGGTAGATCTTGTTGGCGCCAACAGGGTGGCTTTAGGCACTGATTATCCTTTTCCGCTAGGGGAGCTTGAGCCTGGCCAATTGATAAAAAGTATGCCATGGAATGACCATCAAAAAGAAATGCTTTTAAGTGGGGCAGCGCTAGAATGGCTAAAAATGGATAAAAAGCGGTTTCTCTAGCTGGCAATTACTTCCATCAAAAAATTTTGTTAAACAGGATATCTGTCACAAATCAATATAGCGCAGACCCTACCTTTGAGACAATGAAATTTTTGGTCTCCATATTCCTGAATTTGGTGTTTAGCGCCTCTACGCTATTTAGCGCCTATGTGGTGGCCGATTATTTTCTGCGCTACGACTATTACAGCAAAGTACTTTGTATAAACAAAGACAAGCCGCAAATGCAGTGCAACGGCACATGCCATCTTGCTACTGATAATCAACAGGACACATCTACAGATGTGCCAATGACAGAAATTGAAGTGTTTGAATTTTTGGCTATTCCTGCAAATCAAGCCGAGGGTAGTGAGCCTATAGCTGCACAAAGTAAAAAGTTGCGCTTTGCTCGTAATCAACAATTATTCCCGTTGGGGCATGTTTTCAAGATACTACGCCCGCCAGAATTCATCGTTTAAGGGTAAGCCCTTGCCTAAAAAAGAACATCATGCGTTATAAAAACATAGCGTATCAAGATAGTTCTGTCCTTTTTTAACTAGAGTTTTCAATTTATAAAGATTAACGATGAAAAAATTCATGCAGATCACCATGATAATTGGTGTATTAATGGTATTGGTAGCTGGTTGTAAAAAAGAGGAAAACAATCCTCCAGCGCCAAAAGAAGGAGATTTTAAAATAGAGTTTGAACATGTATGGGCGGCCAATATGGATCCATTTGATTTAAACTCAAAACTACTTCACCCAAAAACAGGAGATAGCCTTACGTACCTCACCTTTAAGTATTATATAAGTAATATTAAGCTTGAAAAGACTGATGGTTCTTTGTGGGAGGACGAAGAAAGCTATTACCTCTTAGATTTATCAGACCCAACGTCTTTGGTATTAGATTTTACAAATGTGCCCACAGGCACCTATACCAAGATGTATCTCACCTTAGGTGTAGATAGTGCCCGTAACGTATCTGGTGCACAAGAAGGGGCTTTAGATCCTGCAAATGGAATGTTTTGGAGCTGGAATAGCGGCTACATAATGATAAAAGCAGAAGGTTTAAGTCCGCAAGGCACGGGCGGTAGTTTTACTTACCACTTGGGCGGTTTTGCGGGGCCTAATAAAGCTGTATTAGAAAAAGAAATCGCTTTTCCAACAGCAGGCCCATTATCCATTTCTCCTAATGGCACACCAACCATTCACATGTTGGCAAATCCGGCACGCCTATTTCACACCTATGGTAGCGTAGCTAACGGTTCCGTAATTATGGCGCCAGGTGTAAATGCGGGAACTATGGCTTTTGACTTTCAAGACTGGACGCGTTTAGACCATATACATCCATAGCCTAAATATGAATGTATCTTCTTTAAAAAAGAGAGCCACATTTCTTTTTGTGGCTGCTCTTTTTACCTTGCCCAGTTGCAAGAAAGATGCAGTACACATTTCGACAGATTTTGAAGGCTTAAAAGTTCCTTCGCATTTTGCTTTACCACATTATTCAAATCCAGAGAACCCAATTACAAAAAATGGTTTTGAGCTGGGTAGGAGGCTCTTTTATGACCCGATATTATCTCGAGATAGTACCATTTCTTGTGGTTCTTGCCATGCGCAAGTACATGGTTTTGCAGATCACAATGTAGCTCTAAGCAAGGGCATAGATGGTAAAGAGGGCACACGTAATACACCCGCATTGAGCAATCTCGCTTGGCAGCCTGCATTTATGCATGATGGTGGTATAAATCACCTCGAGATTATGCCTTTGGCGCCAATCACCAACCCTGTAGAGATGGATGAAGACTTGGCTCATGTGGTAGAAAAGTTAAATCGAAACGCAACATACCGCGCTTTATTTAGGGCCGCATTTCAGGTGGATGAAATCAAAAGTAAACACCTATTCTTTGCACTGGCTCAATTCCAAAGTATGCTGGTTTCTGCCAATAGCAGGTATGATAAATATGTGCTTGGTACTGATGATTTTACACCAGAAGAAGAACGCGGGTTAGCCTTGTTCAGAACACATTGTGCAAGCTGTCATCAAGAACCGCTCACCACAGATTATACTTATGTAAATATGGGTTTGGATATGCATAGTGCAGATCCTGGCAGAGCGCTCATAACCTTAAACCCTGCAGATAGTGGCAAGTTTAAGGTACCAAGTTTGCGCAATGTTGGGCTTACGCACCCATATATGCACGATGGCCGGTTTTATACGCTGCAAATGGTTTTAGACCATTACAGTGAAGGGATTAAGCAAAATGGCCGATTAGATACGCGTTTGTCTGCACCCCTTTATTTATCGCCTCAAGAAAAAGAAGACATCATTGCGTTTTTACACACATTAACAGATTATCAATTTATGGCAGATTCGCGTTTTAGCGAACCCAGAAACTAATTAAAATGAAAAAACTGTTATTAATAATCTTGCTGTTCACGGTAATTGATGGCAAGGCCTGTGATATTTGTGGGTGCTCTGGCAGTACAAATTACATTGGTATTTTACCGCTTGTACAGCAAAACCTTGCGGGCTTCAGGTTTCAATACAGCAGTTTTACACACCCCAATACCCCTGATAATTTTAACGGCCAAAGTCGGGTACAAAAGGATGCCTATGTTTCTTCAGAGATGTGGTTCCGGTTTTATCCCACAGAAAAAATGCAGGTATTTGCCTTTGTGCCTTATAAATGGAATACCCGCACAGAATCTGAGCGCACAACAACCATTCAAGGTATTGGCGATTTAAAGCTCATGGCCAATTATGCAATATTTCAAACCACCGATGAATCTGCCGCATGGAAACACTTTTTACTCATGGGGGCAACCATAAGTTCGCCAACGGGCAAATTCATGCAGCGCGATGAAACCAAGGCAATGCTACCCGCTTGGTTGCAAATAGGTACCGGTGCATGGGGCGCTGGCGCGAATTTATTCTATACGATTAGGTATAAATCTGCAGGAATAAACCTCAATGCCCAATACATGCACAATGGAAAAAACGAGTTGCAGTACCGTTTCGGAGACCAAGTAAACACATCTATAACAGCCTTTTATTGGCTTGATGTTAATAAGACTACCGTACTACCGCAAGTGGGTTTAGCTTTTGATGCTTTTGCTAAAGACCAAAGTTTTGATGCGCCAGAAACTATTACGGGCGGCACACGGCTGGTTGCTACCTTAGGTTTTGATTGGTACATTAATAGGTTTTTGCTCACTGCATTTTACCAGTTGCCACTGGCTCAAGAATTACCAAATGCCCAACCGGTATTTAATACGCGTCTCGGATTTTCTGCAACTGTATTTTTCAATTAACCGCCTGTTTTTATTGCGCAAAAAATCTGCATAAAGTCTTCATGAGCTAAACTATTGTAAGCGTTATTCCCCCGATAAATAGGTACTTTTGCGTTTCTATTTTTTACCATGAGCGATAGCATTAAGCATGAATGTGGCATAGCAATGGTTCGCCTGCGCAAGCCCCTTAATTATTATGTAGAAAAATACGGTACGGCTCTTTACGGCATCAACAAAATGT
This sequence comes from uncultured Cryomorphaceae bacterium, assembly GCA_964416385.1. Classification (GTDB taxonomy): domain Bacteria; phylum Bacteroidota; class Bacteroidia; order Flavobacteriales; family Schleiferiaceae; genus JAUHWL01. The sequence goes on from CAYQDW010000044.1 coordinate 19,235, forward strand.
ATTTGTTGATGGAGAAACAGCACAACCGCGGTCAAGATGGGGCAGGTTTGGCCACCATAAAGTTAGACATGCCACCCGGCACGCGCTATATCAGTCGTTACCGCTCTGTAGACCCCAAGCCAATACAAGATATTTTTGGTTACGTACAAGGCCGAATTCAACAAGGTGTTGCACAAAACGCTGCGTTACTTAAAGACGCAGAATGGTTAAAGCAGAATCTGCCGTTTACAGGTGAGATTCTCCTCGGGCACTTGCGCTATGGTACTTATGGCAAAAATGCCATAGAAAATACGCATCCATTTTTACGCCAAAACAACTGGATGACACGTAACCTAATCGTAGCCGGAAACTTCAACATGACCAATGTTGACGCTCTTTTTAATCAACTTGTAGATCTCGGCCAACACCCAAAAGAAAAAGTGGATACGGTTACCGTAATGGAAAAAATCGGGCACTTTTTAGATGAGGCCAATGAAAAGCTCTATCGGAGATTTAAAAAAGAGGGTTTTAGTAAAAAGGAAATAAGTCACCTTATAGCAGCAAATCTCAACCCGGGTAAGGTTTTGCGCAAAGCCAGCAAAAAGTGGGATGGCGGCTATGCCATGGCTGGTATGTTTGGGCATGGTGATGCCTTTGTTTTACGTGATCCAAATGGTATCCGTCCGGCTTACTACTACATGGACGATGAGGTTGTGGTGGTTACTTCAGAACGACCGGTAATTCAAACGGCCTTTAACGTGCCTTTTGAAACCATCCATGAAATACCTAGAGGCAATGCGCTAATAATTAGAAAAAATGGGGAAGCCTTTTTAGAAGAAATAAGAGAACCTGGAGACCATAAGGCGTGTAGCTTTGAACGCATTTATTTTAGCCGTGGCAACGATAAAGAAATTTATGAAGAACGATTAAGCCTTGGCCGAAGACTCATTCCTGCCATTGCTGCTTCAGTAAATCATGATTTGCACAATACCGTTTTTAGCTTTATTCCAAATACCGCAGAAATTGCCTTTTATGGCATGGTAAAGGGCATTGAAGATATTCTTAAGGCTGATAAAATAAAGCGTATTAAGGATAACCCCAATTTGAGCGATGATGAACTAAAGGCCATTATTGATCAGCGTGCACGCGTTGAGAAAATTGCTTGGAAAGATGCCAAATTGCGCACCTTTATTACAGAAGATCATAGCCGCGATGACCTGGTGAGCCATGTTTACGATGTAACCTACGGCCAGGTAAAACCAACAGATAATCTGGTGGTGTTGGATGATAGCATTGTGCGTGGCACAACCCTCAAGCAAAGTATTTTCAAGATTTTGGATCGACTTGGGCCAAAGAAAATTGTGGTGGTATCATCGGCACCGCAAATACGCTACCCCGATTGCTATGGTATAGATATGGCAAAAATGGGTGATTTTATAGCCTTCCGTGCGGCCATAGCCTTGTTGAAAGAAAGCGGTCGCGAAAATGTGATTGATGAGGTTTACGAAAAATGCAAAGCGCAGGAATATGTAGCTGATGAAGAAGTGCGCAACCATGTACGCGATATCTACAGCAGCTTTACTCCTGAAGAAATTGCGGCCAAAATGGCGCTGCTCCTAAAGCCGGAAGGCATGAAGGCCGAAGTGGAGATCATCTTCCAAAAGATTGAAGACCTGCATGAAGCCTGCCCCAAAAACCT
>CAYQDW010000045.1:0-20549 GCA_964416385.1 uncultured Cryomorphaceae bacterium
TCTTCGTTGCTCATAGATTTTGTCATGCGGTCATGTAAAAATTCCATGGCTTCTACAGAGTTCATATCTGCCAAATGTCTGCGTAATATCCACATGCGATTGAGTACTTCCTTGCCGAGTAAGAGGTCTTCTCGTCTTGTACCACTAGCCATGAGGTCTATGGCTGGCCAAATCCTACGGTTAGCAATCTTGCGATCAAGTTGCATTTCCATATTACCTGTACCTTTAAATTCCTCAAAAATCACTTCATCCATCTTGCTGCCTGTATCAATCAAGGCCGTTGCTAAAATGGTTAAAGAACCACCGCCTTCAATGTTACGCGCTGCTCCAAAAAAGCGCTTAGGTTTGTGTAGGGCATTGGCATCAACACCACCAGAAAGTACTTTTCCCGAAGCGGGAACTACCGTATTGTAGGCGCGTGCCAAACGCGTAATAGAGTCGAGAAGTATAACCACATCATGGCCACATTCAACCATACGCTTGGCTTTTTCATGAACAATATTCGCCACCCGCACATGTCGGTCTGCTGGCTCATCAAATGTGCTGGCCACAACTTCTGCATTTACGCTACGGGCCATATCGGTAACTTCTTCTGGGCGTTCATCAATAAGCAAGATGATCATATACACCTCTGGGTGATTAGCCGCAATGGCGTTTGCCACCTCTTTTAACAACATGGTTTTACCCGTTTTAGGCTGCGCAACAATTAAACCGCGTTGCCCTTTGCCGATGGGTGAAAACAAATCTATGATGCGCGTTGAGAGCGTTGATTTTTTTGTGGTGATATCGAATTTCTCTTCTGGAAAAAGCGGAGTAAGATGTTCAAAGGCAATGCGATCTCTAACATAATCTGGATCACGCCCATTAATCTTATTAACTTTTACCAGCGGGAAATACTTTTCGCCTTCTTTTGGCGGACGAATTTCTCCTTCAACATCATCACCTGTTTTTAAACCAAAAAGGCGTATTTGGCTTTGGCTAACATAAACGTCATCTGGAGAGTTGAGGTAATTGTAATCAGCAGAGCGCAAAAAACCGTAGCCATCAGGCATGATTTCAAGCACGCCTTCATTCACTATAATACCATCAAATTCATATTCGCGATCGCGAGGGTCGTTGGCCCGTTGCGATTGATGTTGCTGCTGATTGTTTTGATGTGGCGGTCTGTTTTTGTTGGGTTGTGGGCGCTTTTCTGGTCTAGGCTCATGCTCTGGGCGTGGCTCGTGTGCACTGCGCTTAATCGGCTCTTTAGACTCAGGGTTGGGCGTTTCTTTTTCAATGCTTTCTTCCGGCTGCACTTTTCTGCGGGGGCGATTCTTTTTGTCGCTTTCTACAGGAGAATCAATCTGTTCATCTGTAGAGGCTACAGATGTGTTTGTGCCGTTTTGCTTTTGAGAGTTTGCCAAAATTTGCTCTACCAACTCTGGTTTACGCATGTACTTGGCCTTTGGAATATTAAGGCTTTCGCCCAATTCTTTTAATTCCGGCAACTTTTTTGCCTGGAGATCAGCTTCCTTAAACATTAAATAGAAATATAATTTGTCTTGTCTTCGTAATTAAAACCGTAATCAGAATACTAAGGAGGATGGGTTGGTGTAGAAGAATCCTTGATTTGTTGCGCAATAATACAAAGAAATACATTGTTTCAACATTCAAAATATTTTTAATGCGCATTTTTGCAGTATAAATTACTTATAATGATTCAACGAATTCAAACGCTTTACATGCTTGTTGCGGGTCTTTTGGCCATATTATATGCTTCGGCAATACCGTTATGGTATGGTGCTGAAGGTATGTTTAAAGCTCTTGATAATCCTGTTTACGCTTTTTTAGGCGCTATGGTAGGCGCTATGCTTGTTGCCAACGTCTTTAATTATAAAAAGCGCAAACTGCAAGTTGTGTTAAATCGTATTGCTTTGGTAATAATGCTTTTGGCTGCGGGCTTTATGATTTGGGAGTATGTTTCTTTGATTGCTTCCCAGCAAGCATTATCGCCTTCATTTGGCTTGGTTTTACCTTTGGTTGTTATTGTTCTTATTGTTATGGCCAACAAGGGCATCATTAAAGATGAAGAGTTGGTAAAAAGTGCAGACAGATTTAGATAAAAAAAACGCCCATGAAAACTTCACGGGCGTTTTTAAATTCCTTTTTAAGAAATGCTGTTTTACCAAGCTGCCATTTCTTTTAACAAACCTTCTTTATAAGTAAAGGCTTCGTTACGCGCGGCATAATAGGCATCGCCTAATTCTAAAGCAACTTCTGCTTGCTTCTTGGCGGCTTTTTTGTCACCACTTTGGGCTAGCATCTCGGCCTTTAGCCAATTGGTATACCAATAGTTATTTAAGGCAATGCTTTGATCAATATACATCAACGCCTTTTCATAGTCTTTTAGCTTAGCATGGTGTTCTGCTGCAGCTCTACAGGCACGTGCAGCATCAGCCAAACCTTTAGCCATATTGGCTTCGGCAAGTTTTTCTGTAGGCACGGTAACAGGAATAACCACTTTGGTGGTGCTCCATGCCAGGGTAATATCAGCACTATTGTCTGTCATGTTATCAACACCAATAGTGAAGCGTTCTGCAGCTGCACCTGTGCCAGCGGCAACGGTTACACGTAAAGCATCGTTGCTCTGGCTGTATCCGCCCGTACCCCAAAGTTCTGTATTGGTGTTAAGAATAATCACCCATTCTTCGGCTTGCGGAATGGTAAACAAAGCATAAGTACCCGCCTTTACATCTTGACCGGCAATAGAAACATCCGTGCTAAAGGTTATGCTGGTTGCCTTGTTGGCACCTGTACGCCATAGTTCACCATAAGGCACTAAATCACCAAAAATGGTACGGCCTTTAACACCCGGACGGCTGTAGTTGATGGTAATGTCTGTTAATCCAACGCGTTGCATAACTGTAGCTGATGGACTAGGTTGCGGCATTTCTTGCGCCCACAGACTTCCACAAAACAGGATTGCACTAAATAATGCAGTAAACTTTTTCATTCTGGTTATTTTTAAGAGTATATAATTCGTCACAAAGTAACAGAGAAACATGCAAACAGTTTTTGGTGCATGTAAAAGATGTGGTGGCGTTTGGCGGTAGTCTACCCGTTTTTGATAGCACCCATTTTTAGCGCTGTAACGGCCGCCTCAGTGCCTTTGTTGCCGTGTTTTCCTCCGCTGCGGTCAATACTTTGTTGTAGCGTATTGTCTGTAAGTACACAGAAAATTACAGGCGTTTCTTGGATGATGTTAAGGTGCGCAATACCGTGCGTTACACCTTGACATACAAAGTCGAAGTGGCGCGTATCGCCTTGAATGACACAACCAATTACTATGATGGCATCAAAACTATTTTGTTGTGCAAGCTTTTTAGCGCCGTAAGGCAGTTCAAAGGCGCCAGGTACATTTAGCCTGGTGATGTTTTCTAGTGCAACACCATTTTCAATTAGACAGGTTTTTGCACCTTCATAAAGGTTTTCTGTAATGCGCGCATTCCACTCTGAAACAACAAGCCCGAAGCGCATATGACGCGCATCGGGCAGGTTTTCTTTATTGTAAGCAGAAAGGTTGTTACCGGCCGTGGCCATTATTGATTTACCTTATTTGCTGCGTAAGCAATTTGTTTTTCTATGTCTGTGGCTTCGCGGCTATCTGCAAAATCTTCTTTGATGCGCTCGTAAAACGAAAGTGCTTTTTTGTAATCACCAAGTATTTCTGCCGTTTGTGCGGCTTTTAATAAATAAATTGGCACAACAAAATTATTATCGCTGCTGGCGCTTGCTTTGCTGTAATAGTCTAACGCATCTTCAGGTTGGTTGAGTTCTAAGAAAGCATCGCCAATGGCACCTTTAGCAATCACACTCAATATTTCATCATTTGCGCTAAATTGATCTAAGTAAACGATGGCGTTTTCAAATTCACCCATATTTAAATAGCAAATGCCAGCATAATAATTCGCCAAATTACCAGCCTTGGTGCTGCTATATTCATCAGCCAGTTCTAAGAAACCAAGGTTAGTGCCGTCACCATTTAGGGCGAGACGTAGCGAGTCTTGTTCAAAGTACTTTTGCGCTCTAAAGATCATCTCCTGAGCTTCTGCCTCTTGTGGTTCTAGGATGTATTTGGTATACCCAAAATATATTAAAGCGATACCTAAAAGTGCGCCTACTGCAATGAGTAGAGGATTTCTGTTTTGCTCAAAAAATAATTCAGCTTTGGTAAGGCTTTGTTCTACGTTTTCAAAAACTTCCGTTGTTTGATCTTTTTTTGCGCTGTTCTTAGCCATGATGCGTTTTTTTAATGCCGGGCAAAAATAGTTTTTTTAGGTGATGGCAAAACCCCATTATTTACAAGGTGATATTCTATCATATTCTTCACAATTTCCCCCAATAAACACAGGCTTAAATGTACTTTAGCGCAATGCAAAACATTACGTTAAATAGGCTGCATCTCCTAAATTTTAAGAATTATGAAGAGGCTGAGCTCAGCTTTTCAGACAAAATAAATTGTTTGGTAGGAAATAATGGTGTCGGAAAAACCAATGTGCTAGATGCCATTTATTACTTAAGTGTAACCAAAAGCTATTTTAATGCTGTTGATGCACAAAACATTCGTTATACCACAGATTTTTTCTTGGTTGAAGGTGCATTTCTTAAAGGCGAACAAAAGGATAAAATTAGCATTGCCTTGCAGCGCGGTGCAAAAAAGCTGGTTAAGCGCAATGGCAAAGAATATGACCGCATTGCAGATCATATCGGTCATTTACCGCTGGTAATGATTTCGCCTAGTGATAGAGATTTGATTTTAGAGGGCAGTGATGTGCGGAGAAAATTTGTTGATAGCGTTATAAGTCAAAGCGACAAAGTTTACCTGGATGACCTGATGACCTATAATCGGGCCTTGCTGCAACGAAATGCGCTTTTAAAGCATTTTGCGAGTAACGGCAGATTTGATCAAGATCATCTAGCCATGTTTGATGAACAACTGGTTGAACGGGGCACTCTCATTTATGAAAAGCGCAAGTCTTTTATCAGCCTCTTAAAACCGATGTTGCTTGATTATTACCAAGCTATTTCTGGCGGGGTAGAGCAAGTGGCTATAGAATATGACAGTGCGCTTCACAATCAAGATTTCAAAACACTACTGCAAGAGAGTCTACAAAAAGACCGTGTGCTGCAATACACCTCTAAAGGCATACATCGTGATGATCTTATGTTAACGATGTTAGATTATCCCCTAAAAAAAGTGGGCAGCCAAGGGCAGCAAAAAACATTTCTCATTGCCCTTAAACTTGCACAATTTGACTTTTTGAAAAAGCAAAGCGGCTATACGCCATTACTTTTATTGGATGATATTTTTGACAAGCTGGATGAAGCACGCGTAACTGCTTTAATACATTTGGTAAACGACCATAGATTTGGTCAGATTTTTATTTCTGATACCCACCCAGAGCGCACCCGCGATATTGCGAAGCGCATTAATGAAGAGTCTCGAATTTTTACCATTAACCAACAAGGAAAAGTTCATGAGACGGAAGAATGAGCAAAGCATTGGTGAGGTGCTTAAAGAAATGTTTAAAGAATATGGCCTAGAACGCAAATATGAACAGGCGGAAATGGGGCACATTTGGGCTACTTTGTTGGGGCCTTCTGTTGCTAATGTAACACGAAAGGTTACGCTTAAAAACGGGCTGCTAACGGTTTATTTAGACAGTACGTTGGTTAAACAAGAACTGCAAATGATGCGCAGTAGGTTAATAGAAGCTTTAAATAAAGAAGTGGGCAAAAAGGTGGTTGAAGACATTAAGCTCGTTTAATCTTCAAAATGGCAGTGTAAAGGCGCCCGATTCTTGCAAGTCGTGCGTGCCGTGGTGGTACTTGCGCCAAGTGCGCTTATAACTTGGGCTCATATTGTGATTTAAAACCACAGGTATATCAATGGGGCGTTTTGGTGGATTTACATTGTTATTTACAACAATGAGTGATGGTTTTAAGGTGATTTTCGCTGAATCCATGTCATTTTGGTACACCAAAATGCGCTGACCGTAAAGCGCTAAAAGTCCATCGTGTTGAAAATATTGCGCGCTCGTGGTGTCTTTACCCAAAGGTATTTGAGAAATGTTTTTAAGACCATTTGCCCATTGGTTATGTGTAATATGAAAGCGCAAAGCATTTACATTTTTTAACAATTCTGGCGTTGCTACCAAAACGCCTTCACGGCCTTTTTTGGCCTCTATGGCTAAATTCTTTTTAATACTGTAAACGGTGATGGTATTGCTGAATTGATTGGTATAAATGTGTAGGTTTAAGGAGAACAGATACAAAATGCTCATGCCTAGACTAGCGAACAACGCCCATTTTTTGCGTTTAAAAAAGAGTTCAACAAGCGCAAAAACGAGAATGAGAAGCACAACCAGCTGCAATCTTGAAATCCAGATGCCTTGAAGCACTGCACCAGGAATTTCTTGTACGGCCTTTACACCGTTAATCATCAGCCACAAAAGTGCCTTTAGCGGTATAACCAGCCAGCTTATGGGTGTGCTAAAACTGAATATCAGCAATAAGAACAAGCCATAATACATGGTTACCGTTGCGAGTGGAATAACCAAGATGTTAGATAACATAAAGAGCATCGGGAACTGATGAAAATAGTACAAACCAAAAGGAAAAGTGGCGGCCTGTGCGGCCAATGAAACTGCGGTAATTTTAAAGATCCAGGTTATGACCATAAACCGTGAGGTCGGCATTATTCTATAAAACAATGGTTGTAGGTACACAATACCCAGTACGGCAGCATAGCTGAGTTGAAAGCCAACTTCGAACAAGTAATTGGGGCGTAGCGCTAAGAGAAATAACGCAGAGGTTAATATAGCTTGAATTGAAGAACTCTTTCTTTTAAACAAATAGCTTCCTGCAATAAAGGTGAACATTACAGAGGCTCTTGTTACGGAAGGCGATAAACCTGTAAGTAGGGCATAGAGCCATATACAAATCAAGGTGCCCAAAACTTGCAAGATGGTGGCGCGGTGTGGCTTGTTCTTGTCAATACCTAGCAGAAAAGTGGTAACCACATATAGAATACCCACGTGCAAGCCTGACACCGCCAGAATGTGCATCGCGCCAGCGCCAGCAAATGCCTGTGTGGTTTCATCGGTAATAAAGTGGCGGTACCCTACTAATATTGCTGCCGCAATGGCTTCTTCTTCTTGCGATAATTGCATCTCACGTATTACCTTGAGCAATGCGTTGCGCGCTTTTGTGCGCAGGCGCCAGAGCTTTTTCTCGGCAGTGGTATGCAGGGTGTAATCGTTAGTAAAGGCTTGACCAAATATTTGGTGCAGGTGCAAGTAATTTTGATAATCAAATTCATGAGGGTTACTAGGCTTTAAAATTGGCTTAATCACAGCCTTAAATTGAATTTTATCACCGGGTAAATGCGCGTATATGTCATCCTTTTGGGGCACATATAGGTAGATACGCCCTGTACAATTCGTTTTGTTTACGCCATACAAATCAATTTCTAAGCGTACCGCGTTTTGCGTTTTAACAGGATGCTCCGTTAAATAACCGCTATAAAATGCAGACTGCCCTAATAAAGTATGTGTAAAATGACTTTGATCTAGTCTGGCATCTTGCAGCTGCGTTAGGAGCACGCCAATGAGGCAAAAAATGAAGTATATGCCTAATGCATTGTGCCATTTGTATAAAAGGAGAATGATTGCAGCAAAAACCAGAAAGGCTACAGGTAGTACCGTATTTAGCGTTGGCGCCCCTGATAAAAAATAGGCGCTAAGCAAAATGCCCGAGCAAAGCCCAAGCAGCGGCCATAATAATGGAAAGCGATTGTACACAAGTAGGTTGTTGGTTGGTTAAGAGTAAGAAATAATTACAAATAAAACAAGTAACTAACTAAATTAAAGTGTACTAAATAAGTAATTGAACTGCAGTTGTTTTAAGTTTTACTTTTACCACCTGAAAAACGGGAAAGCAACCAATCCCGATTAGCGAATGAGAATAATTATTGCAGGAGCCGGAGATGTTGGCTATCATTTGGCAAAACTCTTGGCTTACGAAAAGCACGATATCGTTGTTGTCGATTTAGATGATGATAAACTTCGAAACATTTCATCTCAGCTAGATGTAGGCACGCTAAAGGGTAACAGTACAAGTTATTCTATCTTAGAAGAGGGCGAGGTAAAAAAAGCGGATTTGTTTATTGCGGTAACGTCTTTTGAAGATACCAACATCACTTCAGCTATTTTTGCGAAGAATTTAGGTGCCAAAAGAACCATTGCACGTGTAAAAAACAACAATCACTTAGATTCTAGAGAACGTGAACACCTGCGTCAGCTAGGCATTGATGAAATTATTTCTACCGAAAATTTAGCCTCAAAAGAAATTAGAAGGCTACTCACGTCTATAAATATCACAGACTTTTTTCAGTTTGAAAATGGCAAATTAAACCTCCTCGGTATTGTCATAGACGCAAAAAGTCCCTTGTTGGGCAGGAGTCTGCGGGATAGTGCACACTTTAATCCTGATAATGATTTCATTACGGTAGCCATTCTTCGCGCCGGTAAAACTATCATCCCCCACGGTGATTCAACATTTGAGTTGGATGACCATGCCTATTTTATTGCCACACCAACAGGCGTAAAAAAAATTATGGGAATAACCTGTGAGGAGAGCATCCGCATAAAGAACGTGATGATTTTAGGTGGGAGTGAAATTGGTTATATGACCGCCTTAAATTTAAGCGGCGCCTTTAACGTAAAAATTATAGAGAGTAATAAAGACCGCAGTTTTGAACTAGCAAACCTGCTGCCTAATGCTACTGTAGTTATGGGTGACGGCAGAGATAAACAGCTGCTTGAAAATGAAGGTCTCAAATACATGGATGCATTTATAGCCGTTACAACCAATTCAGAAACCAACATTATTAGTAGTCTTTTGGCCAAAGAATATGGGGTAAAGCGCACCATAGCATTGGTAGAAAATGTTGATTACGTGCATCTCTCGCAGAATATTGGAATAGATACCATGATTAACCGCAAACTCATTGCGGCAGATTTTATTTTTAGATATGTGCGTAAAGGCGACATCATCAGTATTGCTAGTATACATGGGGTTGATGCAGAGGTGCTAGAGTTTTATGTGAATGAAGGCGCAAAAATTACCTCGCGTTATTTAAAGCAGCTTAAGTTCCCAAAAAATGCCCTGATTAGCGGTGTTGTTCGCAAAGAAAAAGCGTTGATTCCCAATGGCGATTTTCGCATTCGTAAAGGCGATCGGGTAGTGGTACTTTGTACAAAAAACATGGTGCACGAAGTAGAAGAGTACTTTAAATGAAGTTCAAATTAATTTTTAGCATCCTTGGGCTGTTAATGGCATTGAATGGTTTTTTCATGCTGTTGGGTGTACCCTTTGCACTCTATTATCATGAAGATACGCTGCCCTTATTAATCTCTGGCGGAAGCGTTATTGCAGCGGGCGTGCTCATCTTTTTAATTTTTAAGCGGCAAACAGATGTAGAAGAATTAACCAATAGAGAAGGGTATCTAATCGTAACCTTCGGTTGGTTAACAATGGCCATTGTTGCTATGGTGCCTTATTTGGTAAGCGGTGCCATTAACAATGTTACAGATGCGTTTTTTGAAACCATGAGTGGCTTAACAACAACGGGCGCATCCATTTTAAATGATATTGAAGCGGTGCCTAAAAACATTCTTTTTTGGCGCAGCCTCACTCAATGGATTGGTGGAATGGGGATCATTGTGCTAACCGTGGCGCTTTTGCCATTAATTGGCGTAGGTGGTATGCAGATGTTTATTGCCGAAGCTCCCGGAATTTCGCCAGATAAAATAAAGCCGCGTATTCGCCAAACGGCTGTGCGCCTTTGGTTAATCTATGTGAGTTTTACCCTTGCAGAAACTGTTTTACTCATGTTTGGCGGCATGAATTTTTTTGACGCGCTAAATCATGGACTAACTACAATGGCTACTGGTGGTTTTTCTACCTACAACGCATCTATGATTGAGCAGTCGCCTTACATCCAATACGTTGTTACCATTTTCATGTTTTTAGCTGGAGTTAATTTCACGCTTTCATATTTTGCTCTAAAGCTGAAATTTAATAAGGTTTGGCAAAATGAAGAGTTTAAAGCCTATCTCACCACCGTGCTTTTATTTGTTTTTATAACCACAGCAGGTATTTATCTATTTACGCCTGCTGATTTTGAAAAGTCTTTTCGTGATGGCGCCTTCCAGGTAATTTCAATTATTACGACTACAGGTTACGTATCTGCAGACTATACCGCCTGGATGCCGCTACTTACCGTTTTATTTTTCATGTTTTTCTTTTTAGGTGGAAGCGCTGGCTCTACAGCTGGTGGCGTAAAAATTGTGCGTCATGTGGTGTTGATGAAGAACTCTTTGCTAGAAATGAAGCGCCTCATGCACCCTGCGGCTATTGTTCCTGTACGCCTCAATGGCAAGGCGGTAGCACCAAACGTTACGTATCACGTGCTGGCCTTTATCATGATTTATATTACCGTTTTTGTAATTGGATCCATTTTTGTGGGTTTTACGGGGCTAGATCTTTTAACCACCATCAGTGCGGTGGCAACCAGTTTGGGCAATATTGGCCCTGGTTTTGGCGCGGTTGGTCCACTTGATAATTTTGCAAACATCCCGTGGCTAACCAAGTGGATTTTAAGCTTCTTAATGCTTGTTGGCCGCTTAGAACTTTTTACGGTGCTCATTCTTTTTACGCCTTACTTCTGGCGCAGGTATTAAAATAAAAAACCCCCGTACAATTGCACGAGGGTTTGCTTTTAAGCTTTACATAAACTCATAAAAGCTCTTTTTCAATTACATCTTGAAATACGTTTTTGGGCAATGCGCCAGGCTGCATCATAGGTGTTCCATCTTTTGGAATAAAAAGAATGCTAGGTATACTGCGGATGCCAAAAACTGCTGAGAGCTCTTGCTCAACTTCGGTATCAACCTTGTAGATATCAACCTTGCCAGCATATTCTGTGCTTAATTCTTCCATAATTGGGGCAACCATTTTACATGGGCCACACCAATCTGCATAAAAATCTATAATGGCTGGTCGCTCACCTTTAAACTGCCACTCTTTTTCTTGGGTATAATCAAAAATATCTGATTTGAATTTATCTGCCGTTAATTGTATTGTTGCCATGATTTATTGTTCATTATTAATTTTTGGTTGCCGCAAAGGTATTGCCCGTGCAATGGCACACTTGTGATGCACATCACATCTCAATAATCCCCTAATAAATGAATTACAGCCTGTAAATCAATGCATTAATGTTCATGCCGGCACCTACGCTAGCAAACATGATTAAATCACCAGGATGAACTTCATGTCCAAATTTCTCACCATGAATTACTTGATGAAATAGGGTAGGTATGGTGGCCACAGAACTATTGCCAAGCTCATGGATATTCATGGGCATAACCGTTAAATCAAAATCTCTTTGTCCGTAAAGCTTATAAAGGCGCTTTACAATGGCTTCATCCATCTTTTCATTGGCTTGGTGGATAAAGAATTTCTTAACATCGCCAAGACTATATCCCGTAGCATCTAAGCACGCTTTCATGGCAGCAGGAACTTCCTTTAAAGCATATTCATAAATTTTTCTGCCATCCATTTTTATGTAGCGTATCCGGGTATCACTCTCCGGGAAATTACTTGGGCCTAAATAAAGGTAGTATGCTTCTTCTTCTGTGTGCGATACAGCCTTATGACCAATAATTCCTCGTTCTTCTGCTTCTTCACGAAGAGACACTACCGCGGCGCCCGCGCCATCCGCAAAAATCATGCTGTCACGGTCATGCATATCAAGCACGCGGCTTAATGTTTCTGTACCTATAACCAAACAATTTTTAGCAACGCCAGCTTTGATATAGATATCGGCCATAATCATACCCTGCACCCAACCGGGGCAGCCAAAAATGATATCATATGCCACACAATTTGGATTTTTTATCCCCAAATTATGTTTAACTCTGCTTGCTATTGAAGGTAAAATATCAGTTTGGATGGTATGTTTTTTTACATCGCCAAAGTTTTGCGCCACAATGATGTAATCTAAATCTTCACCGCTCATCTGTGCGTTGCTGATGGCTTGCTTAGCGGCTATGGTGGCCAGATCGCTTGATAATGTATCAGAGTTGGCGTATCTGCGCTCTTTTATGCCGGTGATTTCTTCAAATTTTGTGACGATATTTTGTGGTGAATCAGCAATGGGCTGTTCATCTTTACCATAAAAGGTATTGATATAAAAGTCGCTGTTCTTTTTTACGATTTCTGGAATACCTATGCCTGTACCCGTAATAATGGTGTTTTTAAATGTCATTGATATAACAATTAGATGTGCCGCACACAGTGTTTGTTTGTTTGGTCAAATATCACCAAACTAATAGGCGTATAACAACCATTTGGCTACTTTGTGCTGTGTTGATTTTTAAACTTTATAGGGCCGATTTGAATTCAGATTGAAATGTAGGCCACTCTTCAGTTTTATAGGCTTGTGTGGCGAAATAAGATAGAATTGGCTCAATGTCTTTAGCTTCTAAATAACCAGGTATGGGCTGTATCATTTGAAAATTATCATCTAAAAAGACCGTTGTTGGGTAACTCATTTTGCCTTGAAGCAGCGCGGCAGCCAGTTCGTGGTACCCTCTACGGCCCTCACCAACAAATTTAAAGGTGGTGCCCATAATGGTTACATCCTCCTTTTGTTCGGCATCAAATTTTACCGCGTAGTAATTTTCATTGATGTATTTAACAATTACGGGATTGCTGTAGGTGGTGGCGTCCATGCGTTTGCACCAACCGCACCAATCTGTATAAATGTCTACAATAATCTTCTTCGGATTTTGCTGGCTTAGCGCATAGGCTTCTTCGATGGTGATCCAGTTAATCTCTTCTTTTGCTTCTTCTTGCGCAGGTAGCAAGGTTGCTTGCAGTAGTATGCTAAGGATGATGATGTATTTCATGGTAACAAAAATAAAAAGTGGAACTGTGTATTAGTCCCACTTTTGTAACTGCATATTTGGTTTGTTTAGTATGCGTTATTTAACGCCATGCATTAGCTTATTCAACAATCTGGAGATTAGCATCAAAAATAAACCAATACCAACGGTTACTAAACCGATGTTTTGGAATACCTCTGAGTAGGTAGCAAAGCTTTCTGCAGCGGTAATTTCCACAGTTTCGCCTGCAGATTCATGACTTGCTCCGCCAGTTAACTGGGCGATGATTCCCGCCAAGTAGTTAGATCCGGCAAAGCTTAAAAACCATGCACCCATAACTGTACCGGTCATAGATTTTGGGGCGAGTTTGGTAACCATTGAAAGACCAATTGGCGAAAGACATAATTCACCGGTGGTATGAAACATGTAAAGCAAGGTTAACGTCCAAAGTGGAACCATGTAAGCCACAGCAAACCAGCCACCTACAGTAACCATTAAGTAACCAATACCCAATTGAAAAATGCCCAGACCAAACTTCATAGGGATGCTCGGGTTGAGTCCTTTTTCATCTAGTTTAATCCATAGCCAGCTAAAAATTGAACCGAAAATTAAAATGAATAGGGGATTGAAAAACTGCGTGGTTGCTGCGCCCATTTCCCAAGTGCCAATCATTCTGTCTACGTTTCTTTCTGCAAACAGTGTTAGTGATGTACCGGCTTGTTCAAAACAGGCCCAAAAGGTGATGTTAAAGAACATCAATATGATAAGAACGAAAATTCTATCTCTCTGTACATTGTCTGATTTAAATGCTGTGATGAGTAAGCTGCCGATTACAATTACTGCAACTGCAGCCAGCAACCAGCCTACCACTTCATTGTACATGAGTAGGTAGTAAAGGATGGGGATGATGGCTAGAGAGCCAATTACTGTAACGTGAAAACGGCTCAATGGGCCAATCCATTTTGCATTTAATTTTTCAGGGTCTGGTGCTTTACCGTGCTCTCTGATATCTTCTTCACCATTAATCATCTTCCCCATAAAAATGAAGAAAATCATACCTAGAATCATACCGAACCCAGCAAGTGCAAAACCCCACTCGTAACCGTAAATGTTACCAACTTCTGCACAAACGGTAGTGGCCAAAAGTGCACCTATGTTAATACCAATGTAAAAAATGGTAAATCCAGAATCTTTTCTTGGGTCGTTATCAGCATAAAGCCTTCCTACAATTGATGAAATGTTTGCTTTAAAATAGCCGTTACCCACAATGATGGTGCCCATACCTATAAATAGCCAGTCAAAGGCATCTATACCTGGTATGATGTGATTTCCTAAGATGAAAAACTCACCCAAGGCCATTAATATACCGCCAAGGATAACGGCATTTCTGTAACCCAATAATTGATCAGCCATCCTGCCACCCAAAACTGGCGCTGCGTATACAAGTGCTGTATATGCGCCATAAATGGCAAAGGCCGCGGTATCGCCTTTTAAGAGGGTGTTTATCAAATACAATGTTAATAAGGCACGCATGCCATAGTAGCAAAAACGTTCCCACATTTCTGCCATAAATAGCACGTATAGTGCTTTTGGGTGTCCGGTAGTATTCGGACTTGTAGTAATGCTGCTCATATAGTTTAGGTCATTTAATGAATAATGCGTGGGCAATTTAGAATAAAAAAATGTCCCCGCTTCATCAGGTTAATAAATCACAAGTTTTCTTTGATGAAATCTGTCATCATGTTATATAAATGATAGCGTGTATTACCACCAAAAATGCTGTGATTTTTATCTGGGTATATAAAAAGCTCAAACTGCTTGTTGGCCTGAACCAATTCTTCTACCATGCGCATGGTATTTTGTACGTGCACATTATCATCGCCACTGCCATGTATAAGCATGTAATGCCCTTTTAAGCCTTTTACGTGGTTTATAGGTGAGTTAAGATCATAGCCATCTTCGTTTTCTTGAGGTGTGCGCATATAGCGCTCTGTATAGATGTTATCATAAAAACGCCAGTTGGTTACTGGGGCTACGGCAATGGCCAGTTTAAAGGTTTCATTACCCTGAAACAGGCAGTTGCTACTCATGTAACCGCCATAGCTCCAACCCCAAATACCGATGCGTGCACCATCTACAAATGGTAAGGTAGCCAGATACTGTGCAGCTTCAATTTGGTCTTGTGTTTCATATTTACCTAGCTGCTGGTAGGTCATTTTTCTAAAATCGCGACCGCGGCCACCTGTACCACGGTTATCTACACAAACAACCATGTAGCCTTCTGCAGCCAGCATTTGGTACCACATGCCGTTAAATGCATCATATTGGTTAAGCACTTGTTGGCTACCGGGCCCACCATACACAAACATTAAAACTGGGTACTTTTTGTTTTCGTCAAAATTCAGGGGTTTTAACATCCAGGCACTTAGTTCATTGCCCGATGCTGTTGTGAGCATGAAGAATTCCTTTTCAGAAAACTGGTATTTCTCCAGCATGGTCTTCTTACTCGCATTGTCTTTTAAGATGCGAATTTGATTGCCGTCTGAAGTGTGTAGGGTAACATAGGGTGGGGTAGTGGTGTTTGTAAAGGTATTGATGAAGTATTTGTTACCAGCACTAAAATCTGCATTATTTGTGCCTTTTTGTGGCGTGAGCATGGTTTTGCTTTTGCCA
Organism: uncultured Cryomorphaceae bacterium; assembly: GCA_964416385.1. Lineage (GTDB taxonomy): Bacteria > Bacteroidota > Bacteroidia > Flavobacteriales > Schleiferiaceae > JAUHWL01. The sequence continues at coordinate 15,669 of CAYQDW010000045.1, forward strand.
TTTAGGTCAATACTATAAACATTACGCTCACTTGGGTGCTGCTCATTGCTTTGATAGTATAGCACGTTGTTTTCATCAATACCGTAAAACGTGGTTACTTCCCAATTGCCTTTGGTGATCTGACGCTTAATGCTGCCATCTTTTTTAATGTGATAAAGGTGCGTGTAGCCATCTCGGTCACTTGTCCATACAAATCCGCCATCTGCTAAAAAGCGAATGTTATCGTCAATTTCAATATAGGCCTCATCCTGCTCTTCAAACCACAGGCTAGCTTCCCCGCTTGCCGGGTCTACTTTATGTAGTTTAAGGTGGTTTTGGTGGCGATTCATGGTATACACAACAAGGCTATTATCGGTATCATTCCATTTAATGCGCGGTATGTATTCATAATCTGTGCCCGCTAAAAGTGCCTGCGACTTGCCAGTTTCTAGGTTGTATATGTTGGCGGAAACCACAGAATTAGGCTCACCGGCCTTTGGGTATTTAAATACTTCCTGCTGGGGATAAAGCCCTTTACCATAAATATCCATGCTAAATTCTGGAACGGCACTTTCGTCAAAACGATAGTAGGCGATGAACTTGCCATTAGGGCTCCAGAAAAAACCCTGTGCCACGGTAAATTCTTCCTCATAAACCCAATCGGTAGCACCGTTAATAATCTTGTTAAGCGCGCCATCTGTTGTTACCTGTGTGGTACTGTTAGCTGCTATGTCAAAAATGAAGAGGTTATTATCTGCTACATAGGCCACTTTATCTCCAGCAGGAGAAAACGTGGCATAGCGTACTTTTTCATCAGCCAATTTGGTTAAAGTGCCACTTTCGCGGTTATACACATAATACACAGAACGTGAAGAGTATCGGTATATGGATTCGGTTTCTGTGGCAAGCAGAATCTGTTTTTCATCTGCACTAAAGGTATAGCCAGAAAAGTCTATTTTTTGGTCTTCGGATAGCTTTTCTACATTAAAAAGCACATCTGCACGTGCCCCGGTCTGGTAGCTGTACTTAACAATTTTAGCCCCCTCTTGTGTGGTATAATGCAGGCCATCTTTCATGCTTGCCAAACCATTTACACCATTGGCGTAAAATCTGTAATTGCGCCAAATGTCTTCTATTGAAACCGTTTTTTGGCCAAAAGCAGTTAGGGTGGTAATGAGTAAAAGGGTGATAACAGAATGTTTCATGTGGTTTTTAAATTTATGCGTTGCCGAAAATAAAACATTGGTCTGTAAACTGCCGCGTATGGGCGAAAGGTTATCGTATCAATATATTGTTGGTGATACATTTAATTTTTTACGTTATTGCTAGGGCTTAACCGCACGCCATAACCCCATGCCGCACGTCAATTTTTTAAATGCTCAAGGCGAAAGCCAAATTGCACTCTTGTTAGTGATTTTGGTTTTTATTGGCGTAATCTTTTTAGCCATTAGGGTGCTTATTTCTTTGGGAGGTTTTGTGATTAATAATAGCGTTGCCGCTTGGGAGCGACTTTTTTATACAATCACAAAGCGGGAATTTCACCTGTACACACCAGTACCCAAATATACACTGCCGCATACAGAACGTCAGTTTTTGTTTGACCAACTTCACTTTTACAAGCAATTAACCCCTGTACAGCGCAGAGCATTTGATAACAGGGTGGTTCAATTTATGCGCACGCGTTCTTTTTTGCCAAGAGGAGGGGTAGAACTTACCGTAGAAATGCGTTTGCTTATTAGTGCCATTGCCGTTAAAATAACATTTGGCATGCGTAGTTACATGATGAAGGAATTTACGCGAATAGTGGTGTATCCTAAAGCCTACTACAACAGAGAATCTAAAAGCTACCACAAAGGCGAAGTTAACGCCAACGGTATTGTGGTGTTAAGCTGGGAAGATTTTTATGAAGGCATACGTGTACCCGATGATAATCTCAACCTTGGTCTTCATGAATTTGCCCACGTGCTTGCTTTACAACGGCTAAGCAACCCGCTTTTTTACGACCGTTATTTTAAAAAATCTTTTGACAGGCTCATGCAAACTACCAATAACAAAATGATACGGGTAGCCATTGGGCAGCGCTTAGGTTTAAGAAAGTATGCATATACCAACGCCATGGAGTTCTTCGCAGTGGCTACAGAAGCTTTTTTTGAAAACCCTGAGGCGATGTATCGGGCAAATCCAAGTGTGTATGGCTTGTTTGCTAAAATGTACAATTTAGATTTGCTGCGTATGTATGATGATACCATACAGCCGCTTGCTAAATAGCATTTGCCAATAGCTAAACTTTACGCAATTTCGCCTCCTAGGACTGTAAGACCATGAAGAAAATTTTCCTCCTTTTAACATTACTATTTACCGCTAACTCAATTTTTGCCAACCATGCCTTGGGTGGCGAAATAACCTGGGAATGTGCCGGAAACGGCAACTATGTTTTCCAAGTAGTACGCTATAATGACTGTTCTGATCTGCAAAGTATGGGCACCGCTGTTTCATTAAACTGGAATGGAGGTGCGGCCATTACGTGTACTGCCGTAGATACAAGCTTTATCAGTCCGCAGTGCTATAACCCCACATTTACCATTAACTGCGACAGTACCTATGCCTTTACACCCGTGTTGCGGTATGTATACCGCAGTGCCCCGGTGGTTATACCCAGCATCCCGGCAACCGGTTACCATTTTTGGTTTAATGAGCAGGCCAGGCCAGATACTGATAATCTTATCGGCGGGGGCACCAATGGCTATATTTTTCGTGCTGTGATGTATCCGTACAGCAAAAATGGCCAGGTGGTATCGCCCACCCAGTGCTATGATAATTCGCCACAATTTGCAGAACGTCCACGGTATGCCTTTGGCACCAATGTCAATGATTTTTATGTGGATGGTGCAGATCCTGATAGTCAAGATTCTGTATATTTCGAGTGGGCCTCGCCCTGGAACTACGGCACATCATATCCCGGTACAGCAATTGCTTATGAGTCAGGCTATTCGGCTAGCCAGCCCATACCAGGGCCGTTATTTAACATACAAAATACCGGTGCCACATTATACCCCAATGGCAATATCACCTTTGCTAGCCAGACTACAGGCCGCTTTACCATCTGCTATAAAATTGAGAGCTGGCGCGATGGCCAACGCATCAGCGAAGTGTATCGCGATTTTGAGATGCAGATTGAGTCTGATCCTGGTAGCCCAGGATTGTGTAGCAGCGGTGGCAACAACGCCCCATTAATTGGTCTTGGCTATTATGCCAATTTTGATACGCTTAAACCCATTTACAGCAACGCTAAAATTATTGGTTACTCTGCCGAGGTGCTCGCGGGTGAACAGGTGAAGTTTAACATACTTGCTCAAGATGCCGACCTGAACAGCAACTGTGCGCCACAAAATATCACCGCAACCGCCACGGGTGCGGCCATGAGCAACACCTTATTGGCCAGTGGAAGCTGTGTAAATGGCCCATGTGCTACCCTGAGTTCGCTTAACAGCAATGGTAGTTTTGTGAGTGCGCTTAATAATGTTGTACGTTTTGACTGGGCTACAGACACCGCCCATGCACAAAAAGAAGCGGGTTTTGGCGTACATACCTTCTTTGTGAACATGGCTGATAACCACTGTGTTTTGCCGGGTGAGAGCCAACTAATGATCCAGATAAAGGTGCTGCGCCCCATATACGCTAGCGCATATAACGTTCGTGTTTGTGCCGGAGATACGGCTCAGGTAACTATTAAGGGCGATGTAAGCAATCTTTCTTGGGGAAGTGCCCAGAATATATCATGTAACACGTGTGCCAACCCAAAATTCTATCCTACCAGCACTACAACGTATACGGTAACGGATTTAAATACTGGCTACCAGTTTACCATTACCGTGGAGGTGGATCCAGCTTTGCCAGCGCCACAATTTGGGCAAGTAGGAAATGACCTTGTATTTAACAATGTTGCTGCTTATGATACCGTCATTTGGCAGCGCAATTTTGCGCCTTTCTATCCAGATCCCACAAATTCATATACCCCAAGGCTTAATGGTGCCTACTGGGTGGCCAGCCAGGGCGGTGCCTGCGCGGTAGAGAGCCAGCACATAGATTTCTGGTTTGGAGATAACCTCACCACCACAATAGATAGTGCCGGTGAGTGGTTTGATAACCGCAGTGTTAACCTCACGCACGGTCTAACCTTCCGGTTGCAGCAAGAAGCTTGGTATACCTTAGACGGACTCTTCTTGCATGCCTTCAGCGATAATCAGCAAGGTGATCTAAGCGCCATGTCTGCCAAAATCTGGGATCAGCAGCTCAATCTGGTATTTCAATCGGATTCTGTAGTGCGCATTACGCCAGATATCATCAAGTTTTATGGCGAGGCTACGTTGGCTACTGGCCAGGATTACCTGATGGGAATCTACACAGATACCTCGCTAACGGTGCCCACCTTTAAACCTGAAAAATGGCCGGTAGTTGCCAATCAGGGACGTGTTTTTGTATTTAATGCTACCAATGCGGTTGGCAATACCATACCAACCAACAATGCACCCGATTACCCATTTGTGAATTTTAGCTTAAAGTGGCATGTGGGCATACCAGAGAAGGTGCCCGCTACTTTTGAAACCTATCCAAATCCTGCAAACGAAGTGCTTTACATCGCGGCACCTGGCAAGGGCATCTACACCCTTTGCGATATACGCGGCAGACTTGTAGAAAAAGGTGAGATAGACCGACAAGCTGACATTGATGTCGTGCATTTTTCGCCCGGAATCTATTTGCTAACCATTTATTTTGAAGATGGCAGCAGCGCGGTTAAAAAGGTAGTGGTGGAGTAGGTTGCAGTAGGCCGTAAGCAGTTGCACTTATCAACCTATTAACTAGTCAACTTTTAATTTACGCAGAGTTTCGCAGAGGAATTGC
>CAYQDW010000046.1:0-19419 GCA_964416385.1 uncultured Cryomorphaceae bacterium
TATTGCGCAACTTTTAAAATCTTTTCTACGTGGCTAAAACCAGCGCTACCTTCCAAGCGTAAAAAATATACGCCTTGTCGCAAAGGTGCAATGCTAAGGCGCAGCTCATTTTGGCCAGCTTTGGCGGGTTGGTCTAAAATAACCTGTACCACTTTTCCGGTTTCATCTATTAACGTACCTGTAAGTTGTTGGTTGCTGGGCAAGGTAAACTGAACCACAATGCGGTTGTCTGCTGGGTTCGGAAAAACAGCCGGTTGCTCATCAGCAATGGTTTTGGCAATAATATATTCGCGCTCTAGGCTGCAGCCTCGGCTATCTGTAGCGCGAATAAATAGCGTATCGCCTTCGCAAATAGAAGTTATGGTAGGATTAGTCGATAGTGCCTCACCCCTGAAGCTATACGTATAAGGGGCAGTACCACCGCTGGGCACCACGGTAATGGTGGCGTCACAAAACAAAGCGCTGCCCGTTTGGTCTATGGCAATTCTAAATTGATTGGTATCTACACTTTTAACTTCTGCTACCCAAGTGGCATTTTGTTTATTCTGATTACCAAAATAGCCGGCAAGCCATGTGGTTTTAGGCGCATTGTACTTGCGTTGCATGCCAAAATAATCGCCCCAGCGCTCATAGCTATCACTGTGCCTATCGGTGTAGTTTTCGCCAGCTTTAAGATCAATAGGTGTAGAATATGTGGTGTCGTTGGTAAAATACAGTGCGCCTACGCCCGGAAACTCTGTTGGTGAGGCGTAATTAAAACCAATGATAGCCTCAATGTCACAGGCTTCATCACCGGTATAAGCAATGTTCGGATAGCCATAATCGCGGGTAGGGTGGTTAATAATGGTGCCCTTAATTTTTGGGGTACTGTACAAATCTGTTACAAAGCCGTGATAAATTCCGGCGTAGCCCGTACTTGGCACGCTGGTGTTGGCTACATATTGAATCCATTCACCATTTGTTACTGCACCCAATACACGGGCATCATTTGTTTGTAAACCTTTTGTTGGATCGTTTAAATCGGTATCTGCTTGCCGGCCATTTGGCGGCACACCATAACCAGGGGTAGCCTGTACGGCTTTAATGTCTAGCTGAGCGTTAGGGTCAGCAATGCCACCTGTAAGGTGCAATACAAAGACAGTATCATTGCTAATGTCAAAATTGCGATTACTTAAGAAGAAGGCACTTTGAGCATTGCCCGCTGCACCCCAAACGGGATGTAAATTACGGATGTACCGATTGCCAAAACGGATGTCACTCCACAGTGTATTGGTTAAAACAGAATCACCTGCATAGCCTGCGTTTTTATCCATTTGCCAAATAACAGAGCCATCAAAACCCACTTGCCAAGACACATTGGGGATGATGAGGTTTACCGTTAAAAAAACATGATCTTCTGTTACGGTAAATGCTGGGAAGTCGGTCCAGCGGTTATTGTTTAAAGGATTGCCTGGTAGCACATAGCTATACCAAGGGTCTTCGGGATCTGCGGTAGAGCTAAAACATACTTTTATCCGACTATTTTGTGGGGTGTTATTCTGAAGATAAATTAAAATCCAACGCTGCGCGGTGGGGTCAAAATACACTTTTGGGTCAAAGTTGTTATCTGTTGGCGAGCCGCCACCAATGGCGCGCAAAGATTTAATCTGGTCTACAAAGTGTGTGGTATCGCTGTTGGCGTTATAGGCCCAAACAAGCGAGTTTATACCACAAAGAACAATGCCGCTATCAGAAACACCCAAGGTATTATCATTGGGGATGCCGCCTACAACATCCCAAACTGTGCTGCCCACAACGCGCGTCATGCGCACGCCACGCGTGTTTTCTGGGTCTGTGGTACTAGATTTATAATTTGTAACGCCTGTGCCGATTTTTTGCGGAAAGGTTTCACGCACCTTTATTTTTTGACGCATTAAAAAACTCTGATAAGAATCGCCATTGGGTTTGGGCGCTTCTAAATTGATGAGCTGCGCCTGAAAATCGTCAACCATTAATTTGGGATTGATAACTTGAACAGGTGCCGAGGTAATAATGTGCTTTTTAAACGTTGTTTGCCCGTAACTGATTAGACTAAAAACAAGACCGATAAGGAGTATGAGCTGCTTCATATGCTTTTTTTTAGGTGAACGAACACGTTGAATTTATACTTGGATAATACCTGGATTGTACCGCTTTTGAATAGGTGCATGATTTGCCATTTCTATCCCCATGCTAATCCATTTTCGCGTTTCTAGTGGGTCAATAATGGCATCAACCCACAGCCTGGCCGCGCTATAATAGGGGCTCATTTGGCTGTTGTATTTTTGGGTGATATGGTCTAATAATGCTTTTTCTTTTTCCGCGGTTATGGTTTCACCTTTGGCCTTTAAACTGGCTTTTTCTATTTGAAGTAAAACTTGCGCAGCTTGCTCTCCGCCCATAACGGCCAATTTAGCATTGGGCCAAGCCACAATAAACCTTGGGTCATAAGCTTTGCCATTCATGGCATAGTTGCCGGCACCAAAGCTGTTGCCCATAATTACGGTGAATTTGGGTACTACAGAGTTGGCAACGGTGTTTACCATTTTGGCGCCATCTTTAATAATGCCGCCATGTTCACTTCTGCTGCCAACCATAAAGCCCGTAACATCTTGTAAAAATACAAGGGGTATTTTCTTTTGATTGCAATTGGCCACAAAGCGCGCGGCTTTATCGGCACTGTCTGAGTAAATAACACCGCCAAACTGCATTTCGCCCTTTTTGCTCTTTACAACTTCGCGGTTATTGGCCACTATGCCAACGGCCCAACCATCAATGCGTGCATAGGCGGTAATAATGGTTTTGCCATAGCCTTCTTTGTATTCTTCAAATTCTGAATGATCAACAAGGCGTTTTATGATTTCGCGGGTATTGTAGGGTTTGCCATCGCGCGGCATCAGCCCATATATGTCTTTTTCATCGGCTGCAGGTGGGGCAGGGGCTATCCGGCTAAAACCTGCTTGTTCTGGTGCGCCTATTTTATCTACAATATTCCGAATGGTTTTTAGTGCCTCGCGGTCATTAGCGCATTTATAATCAGTAACACCGCTTATTTCACTTTGTGTGGTTGCACCGCCAAGCGTTTCGTTATCAACGTCTTCGCCAATGGCAGCTTTTACTAGGTATGAGCCAGCAAGAAAAATGCTGCCTGTACCTTCTACAATAAGGGCTTCATCACTCATAATGGGCAAATAAGCGCCACCCGCTACACAGCTGCCCATGATGGCAGAAATTTGGGTGATGCCTTCACTGCTCATAATTGCGTTATTCCTAAAAATGCGCCCAAAGTTTTCTTTATCAGGAAATATCTCATCCTGCATGGGCAGGTAAACTCCAGCGCTATCTACCAAGTATATAATTGGGATGCGATTTTCCATCGCAATTTCTTGGGCGCGTAAGTTCTTTTTGCCGGTAATCGGGAACCACGCACCGGCCTTTACCGTTGCATCATTGGCAACAATGATGCACATCCGCCCTTTAACGTAGCCAACCACTACCACCACACCGCCAGCCGGACAGCCACCATGTTCTTGATACATTTCAAACCCGGCAAAAGCACCAATTTCTAGCGCGGGTTGGTCTTCATCTAACAATTTGGCAATACGCTCACGTGCGGTGAGCTTACCTTGATCATGTTGCTTTGCAATGCGTTTTTCGCCCCCGCCTTTATAAACTTTTTCCAGGCGATACTTCATATCGCTAAGCAGCATTTTAAGGGCGTCTTCGTTTTTATTGAATTCTAAAGTCGTTTTCGTCATTACTCACAGGTTTTATTAAACCACTCATCAGCTTTATAATAAAGGTTTTCTTTTTGGGCGGTATTGCTCATAAACAAGGTAAACAGTGTGCCTTCATCACCTACAGAAACAAATATAACCTCTGGATAAAGGTCACCATTAATATCGCCAAACCAATATATTTCTGGTAAGCCACATTGCCCCATATAGGTAAAATGAGGAGTTAAATCTTGTACAATGAGTTGGTCATTCATTTCGCCTGTGGCTTTTATGGCATATTTTTCTAGCACAGGACATAGGCCAACCTCTAACACAGAACCTGTGGCAAAGAGGGTGATGTTGTGCACATCTGCCAAAGGTTCATAGGCATATAATTCTGTTTGCTGCCCGGGGAAGAGTTTGTTGGGGTTTAAAACAAAATAATCATACGGCAATTCTACGCGCCAATTGGTATCAAGTTGTTTTTCGCTCGACATAAAAAAGGCAACTTCTAGCGTACGGGCACTGCGGATGTCAAACTCTAATCCTTTGCCAATGCTGTATTTGCTCTTCAAAATTTCGATATCTACGCGGCTGCGTGTAAAATAAGAGCCATTGCGATGGATGGCATACCAAATTTTTCCAGGGTCTATGTCGCGTATATCGCCACAATAATTACTCACTTCTGTGAGAAGCTTGTAAACGTTTAAAGGTGCCGCGGGCATACTGTCTGCCGCTATGGGTGTTTCTTGGTTTGGTGTTGCTGTACTGTCAGCCACCTTTGGCGTTTCCTCGGCTGGCACTTCAGCCTGTTGCGCTTGCGCTTGCCAGTAAAGAGAATCAATATCAGCTTTGGGCATGCCTACCAACGTTTCATAGCCCACCGTTTTAGCCACCTGATTTAAGAATCTTAAAATAGAGTCTGCACGACTAAAATCTTGGTTTAAGAGTTGGTTTATGTCAGTGAGTTGTGTGAGTTCAAAATTTTTAATGTCTGCCGCTTCTGCCTGTTGTACAGGTTTTAAAAAGCCATCAAACATGTATCCGTACAAATTTTTATATCTAACCCTACGCCAGTGCCCTGCATTGCCTTCGTAGGTTGCTGGGGTGGCTAGCTCTTCGCAAACCAAAACATCACTTTTAGCCGGAACAAATTCAACAACTTTAAAATTGGTGCCTGGCCCTTCGCGCATTTTAAGGCCAGATGCTGTGGCCACGGTATATTCTAAACGGGGTATGCAGTTGGCTTGTGCAAACGCAGTGCCAATTGCCCCAAATACAGAAATGAAAAGGATAAGATACTTCATGGTAACTTTTACGGTTGGGCTAAAATAGGGGGAATAGTGCACTTGCAAAACAAGAATTAAAGCCACTTTTTAAAGCGGAAGTAAATCAACATACCAATAACGAGAAGGATGCTTATGAGCCAAAATAAAAAATAGCCAATGGGCCATGAGAGTTCTGGCATAAACTTGAAATTCATGCCATAAACTGCAGCTAAAAAACTTAGCGGAATAAAAATGGTGCTAATCATCGTGAGTACCTTCATCACTTCATTTAGGCGGTTACTCAAGGCGCTGAGGTAAATATCGCGGAGGTCACCGTTGAGTTCGCGGTGTGTTTCTATCATCTCTGTGAGTTGTATCAGGTGATCATAGGCATCGGTAAGAAATAAAATAGTGCTGTGTTCAAACAAGCCACTTTCACCGCGATGTATGGTACTTACGGCCTCGCGCAGCGGATAAATGGCCTTGCGCAGTGTGTTAAGTTCTTTTTTGCAGGTGCGTATTTCTTTGCTAACAAGCTCTGTTTGGTTGAGGTCTATAAGGTCTTCTACGTCTTCTTGCCGTTCGCCAACGGCTTCAATACAATGAAAATAGGTGTCAATAACCACGTCTAAAAGTCCATAAAAGAGGTAATCAGCTTTGCGCGTGCGTATTCTTCCTGAGGCATGTGTTATGCGGTTGCGCAGTGGCTCAAACACATCACCCTGTTTTTCTTGAAAAGATATAACCGTATTGCCAGTGAGGTATAAACTTATTTGTTCTTCATCAAGACCATCTGCCGTATGGTTTAACATCCTAAAGGTTATAAAAACGGCATCGTCTGTAACCATTACTTTAGGGCGCTGGGTGATGTTTAACATATCTTCTAACACCAACTTATGAATGTTAAAAGTTTTACCCAGTTGGCTAATGATGGCGGTATCATGTAAGCCGTTAATGTTTAGCCATTGCACTTGTTTGTGATCTGTTGCCAGATGCGGTAATGCTTGTGGATGTAGCGTTGAGCTTTCTACCTTTGTTTCATCATAGCGCAGTAGGTCTATGGTTATGTTTACATCGGTATATTTTCCCGTATAAATTAAACTGCCAGGTGGTAAACCAGCCTGTTTTTTATGGGGCTTTTTCATAATGCCGTAATCTTGCAGAAAGGTACGGCCAATCTGTTAAAATCACATCTCTGATGCCCGCGTTATTTTTTTATAACAACATTGCTTACACACCTCAAGCGTTCATAGATCAATCTTTTGATGAAGATTGGTTACGCGCTGTGCAAGAGGTTGTTGCTTTTTGGTTGGGTGATGCACCAGTGCTGTACACCCAAACCAGTGGGTCTACGGGTACGCCAAAAACCATCGGCTTGGCCCGTGAGGTCTTGCAAGCTAGCGCAGAGGCTACGCTTTCATTTTTGCAGCTTAAACCTGGGCCCATGCTTTTGTTTTTGCCTGCGCAGTACATCGGTGGTAAAATGATGATTATACGGGCTTTGGTAGGTCAATTTCCGCTCTATTTATATCCGCCAAAAAGTACCTTGCCTGAGCTGGCAAACGATTTTTCTTTACTCGCCTTAACGCCTTTTCAAGCAGCTTCTTCACTGGCGCAACTCCACAAAGCAGCGGTTGTTATCTTAGGAGGCGCAACGGTTTCTACAGACTTAGAAGCTCAGTTGCAAGCAGTGCCCAGTGCCATTTACAGCAGCTACGGCATGACAGAAACTGCAAGTCATGTGGCCTTGCGCCGCATAAATGGGGCCGGGCGTTCTGATTATTTCGAGGCTTTGCCGGGCGTTACTTTTTCTCAAAACGAAGAACAGTGCTTGGTTATAGATGCGCCGCATTTACAGGTTAATGGCTTGGCCACCAATGATGTGGTGGCACTCAATAATAAAACGCGTTTTACGTGGTTGGGCCGCATAGACCATGTAATAAACAGCGGTGGCGTTAAGCTTCATCCTGAAGCCATAGAACGTACTCTTGCCGTGGAAATTAAACACCCTTTTTTTGTTACATCAGTGCCAGATCCACTTTTAGGTGAAAAATTGGTGTTGCTGGTAGAACATGCGCACCCAATACCTATTGCGCTTGGATCGCTAAAAGGTGCTTCACGACCAAAGAACATCTATTTTTTACCGCATTTTGTGTATACCAAAACGGGAAAAATCAATCGGCCTAAAACCCGTGCTTTATGGCTATCGCAAGAAAATAATTAGCACCTATACCGCAACTTTAGTAGAATTAAAACATACCCGCACAATACCTTGTTTTGTGTTGGAATCGTTTACTTTGTTAAGACCATAAAAACCCGCAACGGTGTTTTTAGGTAGTAAAAAAGCATGTTTAAAATTGATTTAATTATCGCCAATTAAAACCCCATAGATATGACCGTATATGCAAAGTTGAAATGGATTTTAGGCATTTTGCTGGTATTTGGATTGGTGCTGGCAACCAACCTTATTGATCGTAATAATTTTATCAGCGTAAGAGATTCTATTGTGTCAATTTATGAAGACCGGCTCATTGCCAATGACGTTCTATTTGACATGGCAGCAGCGCTCCACCAAAAAGAACTAGCCTTCTTAAAGTATGATCCTTCCATAGATAAAAAAGTTTCAAAAACGGGCTACGCGCATATAGAAGCGCTGTTACAAACTTATGAGCAAACAAAATTAACAGAAGAAGAGCGCTTGGTTTTTAAGCGTTTAAAAGAAGATTTAGCGGCATTGCAAGCGCTAGAACAAGAGGCAGAGGCAACAGGCCAACTAGATCAAGAACAAGTACACAACACCTTGGCTATTATTCAAGAAGATTTGTTGCAACTCTCTAAAATACAACTCACAGAAGGCAGAATTCAGATGCTCAAAAGCAATGAAACACTTGGTTTGGTGGAGTTGTATACACGCATAGAAATTATCTTTTTGGTGGTTTTAGCGGTGCTCTTACAAATCATTGTGCTTTATAAGCCAGAGACAAGTCGTAGGTATTAGGCGTTTAATTCAACCCAATTAAGTTTATCCTCAAACTTTAACCTAAAGCACATCCAACGGGCCCTGGCCGAGGCGTACAACTTCTGGCTCTGCGCCCGTAACATCTATTACCGTTGATGGCGTTAAAGTGCCCATGCCACCATCAATAACCACATCTACTGTGTGTTTATAAGCCTCATATATTAATTCTGGGTCTGTGGGGAAGAGCGTAATTTCATCATCATTATGCACAGATGAAACTACCAATGGCGCACCTAAAAGAGTCGCTAGTTCATGCGTGATGTTGTTGTTGGGGTAGCGGATACCTATTGTTTTTCGCTTGTTGTTGAAGATTTTAGCAACAGATTGATTGGCATCCATTATAAAAGTATAAGGCCCCGGCAGGGCGCGCTTAAGGAGCTTAAACGTTGGGGTGTCAAATTGCTTGGTGTATGCGCTGATTTGACTAAAGTCGTTTACAATGAAAGAAAACAGCGATTTCTCCAAAAGTTTCTGCTTTAAAGCGGCTAACTTCTTTAAGCCTTTAGTGCTGTTACTAGCAGCAGCAAGGGCATAAATAGTGTCTGTTGGAATAATGGCTACACCACCATCTGCTAAGATGGCGGCAACATTTTCTAGCTGTTTTTTCTGTGGATTGTCAGGGTGGATTTTTACAAAATAACCCATATCATTTTATTTTCGATAGTGTGTAAGTTAGATAAATAATGGGGATGGATGTACTGGTTTTAAAATAATTCGCGCATAAAATAAACGGCCATACTTCCTCCATAAGCCAATTTAAGCCCGGTGCCAATTAAAAAGCCGAACAAAGAACCTGTGGCACTCTTTAAGGCTTTGTTTACATCGTTTTTAGCGACTAATAATTCGCCAATAAATGCCCCAAAAAATGGCCCTAGAATAACACTGACCAAACCAAACGGACTAAAAAACAGACCCACTAAAAGGCCAACCGTAGAGCCCACTACGCCAGCACGTGTGCCGCCAAACTTTTTGGTTCCCCAAGTGGGAATGTATAGGTCCAGCAATGTTATGGCCACCATGAGTACACCGGTGGTGACTAAAAACACCAAAGAAAAATCTACCTTGCTGCTAAAGTCTAATAGCAAAATCCCCAACCAACTGAATGGTGGGCCAGGTAGAGCCGGTATAATACTGCCCAGTACGCCCAATAAAATGGCTATGGCGCCAAGTATGATCAAGAGAATATCCATACGGTTATCTATTTCGGATTATGCTAACAATGTTACACCGCCTAAAGGTAGGGCTAGGGCATAAAACGCCAAAATGCTTGGTTTTACCTTATGCGTTATAGGGGGTTAACCAAAATTGGTTATTACTATATCCCGTTTCAGCAAAAAGCGTGTTTAAAAAAAATCATGCCTAAGATAACTAGCGCTTTTGGCCGATATAGCGAATAACAGCACTTTGACCTACATGGTATTTTCCCTCTTCAAGATGCGTGGTTGTTTCAACGCACATTAAGGTTTTAAAACCAGGAAAAAGGTCGGGCATGGTTGCTACATCAAAAAGTAGCGCTTTGTCTGTTGGTCCGCCAGCCTTTGGATTAACACTGTTAAATGCTATATGCGCTATGCTAAATCCTTCAAGAATAATATATCCGCCAGGTTTTACAGCATTGGCTACATGATGGTGAATGGTTGTTTTTAGTGGTGGTGGAAAGTGTGCATAAATCATAGCAGCCACATCATAATGCGCATGACCCAATGTAATATTGGCAAGATTTTCTATTTGGTAATTGATTTTTACCTGTTCGCGTGCTGCTAGAGCCAGCGCCTTGTTTTTTCCTGCTTCACTTTGGTCTATGGCATCTACCTCCCAACCTAATTTGGCAGCAAAAATGGCATTTCGGCCTTCGCCTTCTGCTGGCAATATAAGCTTGCCAACGGGTAGTTTGGCAATCTCATCAGCAAAGAAAACATTGGGTTGTTCTCCGTAAGCGTAGCCTGATTCACTGTATCTGCTATCCCAAAATTCTTTCATAATCTTTTGAGTTTAGGCCAAAGGTAAGGTCTACTTATTGGGGATAAACATTTTATTCTGCCAAAAATTTGCGGATTTCATGGCTGATTTTTGAGGTTAGGCTTGTAAAAGTTCATGAAACCTTGCACAAACAGTTTTGAAATAAGTTAAAAAAGGCCCCATATTCTGGAGCCTTTTACATTAAAATGCTTTAGTTGCTAAAGTGCACGTTATCTACATAAACTGTTGCAGCTACGTAGTTGCCATTGGCATCAATTACATTCCAAATGGCAAATGGTATTTTAACGGTTGTTAGGTTAAGCCCTGTAAAATCACTTAATGGAATGGTGTACTCTACAAAGTTGTTGGCCACCGGTACGCCCGTGTAATCTGCAAGCATAACAATGGCATTGGTGCCTGTGCCCTCAAGCTTTATTTCGGCATTCGCCAAACTTGCAGATTTTATCATAGAGAATTTTAAGTTGCTAAAGGCAGACAAATCTTTTGGGGTAGCCATTTCTATGTAGGCTCCGCCCCAAGATAGGCCAGGAAAATCGTAAACCAGGCTATAGGTGCCGTCTATAGCAGTGTCTGATGCGCGTAAAAAGGGTTCTCCGCCAGCGCCATAAGGCGTGATGCTAACCTCACCAAAATCTACAAAATCATCTTTAATGGCAGCATTGGCCAGGTTGCTGTCTATCGGTTGTCCGAGCGTTTCTTCGGCAATGTCTAGGGCAGGCGGTGGGTCAAAAACCAGGTTGTTAATAGAATAAACCCGCACATAATCTACATACATGGCTGCAGGAAAAATGGTAGATCCATCTGGGTCTCCTGGCCAATATCCACCAACAGCTACATTTAAAATCATATAAAAGCTGCGCTGAAACTCTTTCATGTCTGCTTCAATCGGCAATTGGTATATGTTGTTACCGTCTAGCGTATATGTTATGGTTTGCGGTGTCCACTCAATACCATAAACGTGATAGTCATCACTGTACAAACCGCTGGGCTTAACTTCTGCATGCTGCACTTCGCCCTTGGTATTGCCTGCCTTAGTGTAATGCACTGTATTATACAGGGTATTGCTTTGTTTGCCGAGTACTTCGGCAATGTCAATTTCGCCACAGCCGGGCCAGTCTATTAGTGGCCGGTTATCGCCTAGTAGCCAAATGGCAGGCCACAGGCCGTTGCCGGTAGGCACTTTTGCGCGTACATCAATGCGCCCATACCGCATGCTTTTTAGTCCGTTGGTAGTAAGGCGGGCTGAGGTGTATTGGCCGGGGCTCGTTTCTGTGGCGGTAATTGCCAACACAGTATTGCCTGCATGCATGGTTAGCGCAGCATTGTCTGGACTATCGGTGTAAATCTGCTTTTCGTTATTTCCCCAACCGGCTGGCAAGCCATAGGCCGTGCCATCGCCTGTTTCAAACGTCCAGTTAGCAGCGTTAATGGTTTGTCCGTCAAACTCATCGGCCCAAACCAGCGTATAGCCTGCAGGGGTAGGTGTATCTGGTGTTGGCGTTTGAGGTTCTTCTTTTTTGCACGAAATGGTAAATGCGATAATTAATACAAGAGGGGCAAAATTTTTCATGGTAATGCTTATTTGTATGAATCGTTTGGTTTGATGTTTTAATATTAAAATGTGATGAAACTCAGTTTTAAAGACAAGAATAGTAAAAAATCCTGTGGTTTGGGTTGAACAAAGTTATGTGCAGGGTATTCTAATCTTAAACTGAAATGGCATTTCGGCCTTCGCCTTCTGCTGCCATTAGGGGCATGTCAACGGGAAGTTTGGCAATAACTTCTGCTAAGAAAACATTGGGTTGTTCTCAGCATGCGTAGCCTGTCTCACCGTATCTGCTATCTCAAAATTCTTTCATAAACTTTTGAGATTAAGCCAAAGGTATGGTCTACTTATTGGGGATAAACATTTTATTCCGCCAAAAATTTGCGGATTTCACATCTACTTTTGTAACCATGATGGGTCAGCGATTTGCGGTAGTAGATGTAGAAACAACGGGCGGATATGCCGCAGGTAACCGCATTACAGAAATTGGCGTGGTTATTACAAACGGCACACAAGTTTTAGATTCCTTTCATACGCTCATAAATCCAGAAACAGATATTCCGCAGCACATAACCCGCCTAACAGGCATTACCAATGCTATGGTTAAAGAAGCGCCAACCTTTGCAACCGTTGCTAATGCGCTTTTGGCGCTGTTTAAAGATGCCGTATTTGTAGCCCATAATGCAAACTTTGATTATTCTTTTGTGCAAATGGAGCTGGCGCGCTTGGGGTACAATTTCTCTATGAAAAAGTTGTGTACGGTGCGCTATGCCCGCAGTGTACTCAAAGATCAAAGTCGTTTTAGTTTGGCGCATCTCGCCAAGCGCTTCGCCATAAATAATGAACAGCCACATCGTGCATTAAGCGATGCCTTAACGGCTGCGCAGATTCTGCAGAATCTTTTAAAAATAGATCAAGATGCCACCCATGCAAAAGCGCAAACAAGTGTGGCGCGCGACATTAAATTGCCTTTACATGTAACGCCAGAGCAGTTTCATGCCATACCAAATGTGCCGGGCATTTATGTTATGTACGGTGCACAGGGTAAACCAATTTATATTGGTAAAGCAAAGCGCTTAAAACAACGTGTTGCGCAACATTTCGCCAATATTAAAAGTGCACGTACCCAAGCGCTGCTAAAAGAGGTGGTGCGTTTAGAAACGCAGCCCACGGGCACAGAACTTATGGCATTGATTAAAGAGGATGTAGAAATACGCAAACACTGGCCCGTCTACAATCGGGCACAGAAAAAACGCAACACTTTATACCACATTGTGGGTTATACAGATCGGGCTGATATTAAGCGGTTGGGCATACAAAAGGCTCACCATATTGCAGGTGCCTATAAAACGCTGAGTAGCCAACGTGAGGCGTTGCTTTGTTTGCATCAGTTGGTAGACACTTTCGCGTTAAATCCTGCATGGTGTGGCTTGGGTAGCGGTTGGCAACAAATAGACCCACCAGACCAGCACACCCATAATGCGCGTATGGCAGAAGTGCATGACTTTTATTTACGTCAGAATGAAACGCAATTGCTTTTTTTACAGGGCCGTAATGCGCAAGAAAAGGGTTTTATTTGGCTTGTGAACGCGCATGTTCACGCTTTTGGGTTTGCACCCGAGCAGCTCAATTGGCATGATAAAAGCGCTCTAGAGGCCCATTCAGAACGTATTTATGCCAGTACAACGGTAAACAACCTGATTGCCGGATATCTGGCCACAGCAACTAACCCTAGTGTACTTAGTCTTTAAAATTGTAAAGCTCAGGAAGGTATTTGTGAGCACTATTTGATGCGTAACCAGTTCGTCTTTTTGTATATGGCTGAGATGTGCTTCTAGTCTATGCCATTAGTATCATAACTAAACCATTTAAAAGCGTTTTTAAGAAAGCGCACCAAACCTAAACGGCTAAAGGGTTTTTCTTGGTAAACAGCTATGCTTCACCTATTTTCGAGGTTTGAAAGAAAAACATAAAACACAGTTCCAAAATGAAATTCATCGCTTTAATATGTGCCACAGTTTACACCATTGGCAGTTTTGCGCAAGAGGCATGCTGCGCAGCCACGCAATCTTTTGCCCAATTGGGTGCATCAACTACTTTTAAAGAAACGCATCAGCTACCTAAAAATGGAGTTAATGAAGAACTTCAAGGTTCATGGGTAAATTTTAAAACACCAGACCAGCGTACTGGCAGAGGCTATATGGTAAAAGCAGAAAAGCCATCCACAAAATATCTATTTGTATTTCATGAGTGGTGGGGGCTTAACCAAAACATTATGAATGAAGTTGAGCGCTGGGCCAAAGAGGTTCAAGGGGTAAATGTTATTGCTATTGATTTGTATGATGGTAAAGTTGCTACCACCCGCGAGGCTGCTGGAGAGTTTATGCAAAATGCGGATGAGGTACGCATTAGAAATATTATTCAGGGGGCTTTAGAATTTGTAGGTACAGATGCTGAAATAGCCACTATTGGTTGGTGTTTTGGTGGCGGATGGAGTATGCAAGCAGCACTTATGTTGGGCAACCAAGCGGTAGGATGTGTAGTATATTATGGTATGCCAGAAAATGATCCTGCGTTGTTAGCCACATTATCTTGTAAAGTGGTTGGTATTTTTGCTGAACGCGATGCATGGATTAACCGCACCGTTGTAGCGGCTTATGAAGCAGCCATGAATGCGGCTGATAAAGCATATGAAACTTATTGGTATGATGCTGAACACGCTTTTGCCAATCCAAGTAATGCCATCTTTGATGAGGAAGCGGCTGCAGATGCACATGAAAAATCACTCGAATTTCTGCGTTCTGTTTTTTAAATCTGCTGCAAGCTAAAGGCTATTTTTTGTAAAGTATGGGTCAAAAATTCTCAAAATATCAAGGCACAGGTAATGATTTTGTCATGATTGATAATCGTGAAAACAACTTCAACAAAAACCCTGAATATATCGCCAAATTGTGCGATAGGCGGTTTGGTATTGGGGCAGACGGCTTGATTCTGGTACAAAACGCAGCGGCTGAGGCCAACTTTACAATGGTTTACTTTAATGCAGACGGCCATGAAAGTACCATGTGTGGCAACGGTGGGCGCTGTGCCATTCTCTTTGCGCACAACATCGGTCTAATCAAAAGCAGATGCACGTTTATGGCTATTGATGGCTTGCACGAAGGATATATTGACCAAAATGGTCTCGTTCACTTAAAAATGAGCGATGCCGCACAAGCCAAAGCCGCAAACGGTGCATGGTTTATTGATACAGGCTCGCCACACCATGTGCAAAAGGTGGCAGAGCTTAGCCGCGTAGCAGTACAACAGGAGGGACGTGATATACGCAACACGTACGGTAAAGCAGGCAGCAACGTAAACTTTGTTGAGGTAGCAGAGAACACTCTTCACGTACGCACCTATGAGCGTGGTGTAGAGGCAGAAACGCTCAGCTGTGGCACAGGTGTAACAGCGGCAGCATTAACCGCTTACCAGCAAGGGTGGCTCTCCGTTAATAAAATACCTGTGGCAACACCGGGCGGTAACCTAGAAGTCCGTTTTAAGCAAACAGAAAACGGTTTTTCAGATATCTGGCTCAGCGGTCCGGCAACCCATGTTTTTAATGGTGAATTAGAACTCTAATGGTATCTGGAGAGCAAATATTTTTACGCGCACTAGAACCCGAAGATCTTGATTTTCTGTATCAAGCAGAGAATGATAGCACTATCTGGCAGGCAGGGCTGTTGCAACAACCCATTAGCAAGTTTACGCTGAAAGCTTATCTAGAAAATATTCATCTCACTTTAGATGAAATAGGGCAACTGCGTATGCTCATCTGTTTAAAACAAAACAACCAAGCCATAGGCATGGTAGACCTCTTTGACCATGACCCAACAAATCAGCGCGCAGCAGTGGGCATTATGCTCTTGCAAGAGCAACGTGGCAAAGGACTTGGGGTAGATGCCATTTCTTTGCTTAAGCGCTACACACGCAATAATTTAAAGCTGCACCAATTGTATTGCCATGTGCAAGAAGATAATTTGCCTAGTATAGGCATGTTTGCCAAATGTGGCTTTACCAATGTTGGTATTCTAAAAGACTGGATTAGAACAGCAGATGGTTTTCGAAATGTATATATCATGCAATGCCTGTTATAGTTTCACGCAGTAATATCATTATTGGCCTGCTGTTGGCATTGATTTTTACACTGTCTCAGTGTTCTCAAAATTCGGGCACTGAACAAACAGCATCCGCTTCCCCTACGTATTTAAATCATGGAGATAGTGCCTATTATGTGGGTAAAGAAACCTGCCGGTTATGCCATGCAGAAATCTACAATACTTATGTGCAAACGGGCATGGGCAAAAGTTTTGGCCCGGCTACGCGGGAAAAGAGCGCGGGCAATTTTGGCGAGAACAGCACACTTTATGATTCAATCCTAGATCTGCATTATGACATTAGCTGGCGGAATGACAGTCTCTATGTGCATGAATACCAGGTAGCATCAGCAAATGGCACGCGAGAAACCGCTTTACCGAGCCAGATAACCATGGTAAGCCATTTTAGAGAGCATCACATTGATTACATCGTGGGTAGCGGGCAACACACCAACTCGCATATTTTTAGCGAAGGAGGTTATCTCTTCCAGGCGCCATTTACTTACTACACACAAACAGGTAAATTAGATTTCCCCCCCGGATTTGAAGATGGCAACAATTCCCGCTTTAGCCGGCCTATCGGTTTAGAGTGTATGAGTTGTCATAATGCCATGCCAACAGCATTTGTGCCCGGCAGTGAGAATAAATTTGACCTTGTACCAAACGGCATAGATTGCGAACGGTGTCATGGTCCAGGAAGCATACACGTAAATCGCATATCGCGTGGTATTGCCGTAGATACCAGCAAAGGGCCAGACTACAGCATTGTTAACCCGAAACGCCTATCACCACAATTGCAATTTGAAATCTGCCAACGCTGCCACTTGCAGGGCAATACGGTACTTAAACCCGGTAAGAGTTTTTTTGATTTTAAGCCAGGCATGTATTTAGATAGCGTTATGGAAATCTACTTGCCCCGTTACGCCAACAGCAATTCAGAATTTATTATGGCCAGCCACATAGATCGTTTTACCCAAAGTGATTGTTATTTGGCCGGGCAAGGAAGATTTGTTTGCACAACCTGCCACAATCCCCATGTAAGCGTGCAAAAAACAGATCCTCAATCATTTAATAAAACCTGTTTTAATTGCCATGATGATGGCACTGCCCAGCATGAATGCACTGCAGATTTCAGTGATAAAGAAATAGCAGAATTAAATTGTGTGGCCTGCCACATGCCGCAGTCGGGCAGTATAGATATTCCGCATGTATCTGTTCATGACCATTACATACGCAAACCTGAAGTTGCCGCAGATACCATGTTGGCAGAAAAAGTTTTTTTAGGTTTAAAATCAATAAATACCGCAAAACCTTCGGTAAAATCACGCATTACCGCTTATTTACAGCAGTATGAGCGCTTTGAGCAAAATCCTGTTTTTTTAGATTCTGCACGGGTTTTGCTTCTAAAAAACGGTACCTGGCAGCATTGGGTACATTATTACTACTTGCGGAATGATCCGGCAGGCATTGTTAAAACAATAGAAGCAGAACAAGGCATTACTGCCACACTTGCCACGCTAACCCATAAATCGTGGGACAATCAAGATGCATGGTCTGCCTACCGCATTGCAGAGGCTTTTAGAAAATTCAATGATTTAGACAATGCCCGCCAATTTGCTGAACGTGCTGTAGAGCTGGCGCCAAATCACCCCGAATTTCGCGTAAAACTAAGCAGTATCTATGCCTTGCAAGAAAACTGGCAGATGGCCGAAAACGGCTACCGTCAGGTAGTGGCTGCCAATGGCCTAATTGCAGAAGCTTGGAGTGATCTTGGTTTTGTACGGCTTGCTCAAGGTGATGTCAAACAAGCCCAATCTTACATACAAAAAGCCCTAGATCTGGATCCGGATTACCTGCAGGCCAAGATTAACTTAGCATCTGTTTACCTTGCAAAAGAACGCTGGAAAGATGCGCGGGCAGTGATGAATGACATTCTTAAAACAGATCCGCAAAACAAACGCATTAATGCCGCCTTGCGCTATTTGGATGAGCAAGGTTTGTAATAGCGTTTTGCAGGAATTTGTCTTTTTTCACACCGTATATTGCGCCTCAATTCTATAAGCATGTTAAAAAGAATTCTCATTCTCATTTTTGGAATCGGCATTCCTTTGGTGATGATTGTAGCCGTTTTTGTGGGTTACAGTTGGGTTTTTGAAAGTAATGTAAATGTTAAGGAGCCCTATGAGGTTTACGTATTTCCCGAAGAAAACCCACGTGATGTATTAAATAAGTTGTTGGCTGCCAATGTGGTAAAAGATAAAGCCAGCTTTGTGCTGCTTGCACAACAAAAACGTTGGCATAATGCAAAGCCAGGAAGATATCTGATAGAACCAGGCATGAGCAATAATGACCTAATTAACATGTTTAGGGGCGGTATGCAAGCGCCCATGAGGCTAACCATTAACATGGCAACCAGTGTTGCTGATGTTTGCGGCCAAGCCGGGAAACAGCTTATGGCAGATTCTAATGCGCTTTTTGTGGCGTTTACAGATGAGGCCTTTTTGGCTGATAACCGCCTTAATTTTGCCACCGTACGCAGCATTATCATACCCAATACGTATGAAGTTTATTGGAGCAGCACGGCCGTAGAGTTTCGTGACCGCATGGTAAAAGAATACTATAAATTCTGGAATTCTAAGCGCACGGAATTAGCAAAAGGTATTAACCTCTCACCAACCGAAGTTAGCACGCTTGCGAGTATTGTAGAAAAAGAAACGGCTAAGGCAGAAGAAATGCCCATTGTAGCGGCTCTGTATCTCAATCGACTTAAAAAAGGTATGTATTTGCAAAGCGACCCAACCGTGATTTATGCCCGGCAACTGCGCGACCCTGGCGTAGAAATAACCCGCGTGCTGTACGCTGACCTGGAAATAGACTCACCCTACAACACATACAGAAACCCCGGTTTACCACCGGCACCCATTACAATACCGAGCATCACAGCCATTGATGCCGTTTTGCATGCAGACAATAATGATTACCTGTTTATGTGTGCAGACCCTGAACGTCCGGGCTACCACAGTTTTGCTAAAAATAGCGCCCAGCATCAACTAAATGTGCGTAAATGGCATAAATGGTTGAATGACAATAAGATCATGCGGTAACAGAACTGCATAAGATAATAGCTCATGAATGCGAGCATAATTAATTTGGAGAACAGACTGCGAAGTTACTTAGACTCAGGAGAAGAACTGATTTGGGCAGGTCAACCAAAGCAGGGTATTACCTTTGGATGGGCAGACATTTTTTTGGTTCCCTTTAGCATGTTATGGTCTGGAATGGTCTTTTTCATGCTGTTTACTGTAATCAGGTCTAATACACCGCTAATGGTTTATTTTTTCCTGATTCCATTTATTTTGGTGGGCATTTACATCTTAATCGGTCGTTTCATTTTTGACGCTGAGAGCCGAAAGCGGACTATTTATGGTATAACCAATGAGCGCATCATCATCATTTCAGGAGTCTTTCGTACAAGCATTCAATCGTTTAGCATTTCAACACTCAGTAACATTTCCATTACAGAGAAATCAGATCGCTCAGGTACTATTTTACTAGGCAACGAAATGTGGTTTATGGGTATGCTTAGAGGCAGCGGCTGGCCAATGGCAAATACCCGAATGGCGCCTGCCATAGAAATGATTCCGAATGCCATGGCCGTTTATAAGCAGATCGTGGCATTAAAAAAGGAGGGGAAAGCTTAAGATCATTAGCTATCACCAATAAATGTAACGGTAAA
>CAYQDW010000047.1:0-19083 GCA_964416385.1 uncultured Cryomorphaceae bacterium
ACCGGCTTAACAGTATCTAAAACGGTAATAGCCACGCTATCTGTGCGTGTTATGCCTGCGGCACTAATGGTAAACGGAATGTAATTTGGCGTTGCTGATGCATCTGCGCATGTGAAAATGGTATCGCCTAACCAGGTAACCTGTGGTGCAAAACATCCAGCATTTAGTGCGGTGAGGAGTGGTGCGGTGTGTACAATAACGGAGTCTGTTTGTAGATATACCGTCTGTGGTACCTTGGTATAGGCTGGCGCGATGGTATCTAATACCCAAATGTCTATTGAGTCTTGGGCCATATTGCCGCTGGCATCTGCTGCATATACCACAATGCGCTGCATGCCTAAATCTGAACAGTTAAACGTAAGCGTGTCTGCCCCGTTGATGTTTAAAGTATCTATGCCGCAATTATCCGTGGTGCCGTTGTTGATCTGGTTAAAGGTGAGTTGGGCTTGTAACGGGCTGCCAGCTAGGTATAAGGTGTCTGTGTGTAAATTGATTTGTGGCGCCAAGGTGTCTAGCACGGTTACGGCTACACTATCCAAAGCTGTTATGCCTCCGTATGTTAATGCAAAAACCACATAGTTTGGATTTAGAGCAACATCCGAGCATGTAAAAACGGTATCTGAAACAAAGCTGAGCAATGCACCTGAGCAGCCTGTTATAAAATTAGAGATTATATCTCCCCTTGAAATACTAAGTGAATCCCCTTGAAAATAGGCTGTTATGTTTTGTGCTGTATAGGTAGGTTGTACGGTATCGCGTAAATACACAAGAATACTATCACGGCTATCATTTCCTGAAGCATCCCATGCGCGGACATACACTTTTTGCCAACCTGTATCGGCACAAGCAAAAGTTGCTTGATTAGCGCCATTGAGCACAACAGAATCTAGTTGGCAATTGTCTAAAGTTCCATTATCAATAGCGTTAAAACTCACCACATAAGAACCTGAGGTAACGTAAAAGGTATCTGTGGCCAACGCAATTACTGGCGCAATGGTATCAACAATAGTAACAGGAACGCTATCTAAGACAGCTAAGCCACCCGCGTTGATTGAAAACTGCAAATAGATTGGGCTATTTTGAACATCAATACAGTCAAAAACGGTATCACTTAAAAATGTTAGTGTTGGCGCTACACAAGCGGATGAATTTATCGTTACAAGCGCTGATGTAGCAACTTTAGCGCTATCGCCCTGCAAAAAAACCGTTGTTGGATTAGCAACGTATGTGTAAGATGTTGTATCTAAAACATACAGGCTTAATGTATCTGCACTGCTATTGCCATATTGATCTGAAAGCTGAACGTGAATTTTGTTTAAACCCAAATCAGCGCATGTAAAGCCAAGAGTTTGCTGCCCGTTTAAAGTTGCTGCACCCAAGCCGCAATTGTCTGATGAGCCCAAATTAATAGCTGGAAAAGATAGACTGGCAGATAGCGGACTTCCAGATAAATAGAGGGTATCAACTTGTTTTGTTTGAAGCATTGGCGGAATGGTATCAACCACCGTAACGTATAGACTATCTGTGCGGACATTGCCACTAAAATCTGGTATAGAAACGCGAATGCGCTTAGTTCCGATATCAGAACAGAAAAAATCTGTTACCGTTAAAATCTGAAATCCAGCAGTGCTAACACCGCAGCTGTCCCAAGTGCCGAGATTAAAATCATTAAAAAATAACTTAACCGTACCATTCTGTTTAAGAAAAACCGTGGCAGTATCAGCGATATCAATAAAAGGCGCTGTTGTATCAATGGTCCATATGCGGAGCGACTTTGAGAAATAGGTTGCATAGGGTAAGGCAGAAGTGTCTGTTATGCTAACCAGAACTTGTACGGAGTCATTTCTATCTGCGCAAGAAAAAACCTTTTGGCTAACATAAATACTATCCGTTTGTACGTTGTAGCTCGCGGTATCGAGCCGCAATTCTGATCTACCAAGGGCATTTAAGTAGATGTTTTTGAAACTTGTGAAATTGGTATCCAAAATAACCACAGATTGCGCTTGTGTAAAAGAGCTATACCCCGAGAACAGCACAATCAAAATCAACAACATTTTCTTCATAGGAAACAGAATCGTTTTATACATGAGCCAATTAAGCCCTGCCCTACTAAATTCAGGGCAACAAACTTAAGGTAAACGCATGACTTTAAAGCTTGCTGATGCGCTTTTTGAGCAGCGAAGCCCGCTTAAGGAAGTCGGCTTTATATGCAGTGTCTATCGGATTTGCATCCGGTAGTTTTTGTTTATACGGATCTACTTGCTTTCCATTTACCCAAAATCTATAGCACACATGAGGCCCAGTGGCCAATCCGGTGCTACCTACATAGCCAATAACCTCTCCTTGCTTAACCGCAACACCAGCTTTAATGCCTTTGGCGATTTTGCTCATATGTAAGTATTGTGTACTATAGGTACTGTTATGGCGCACCTTAACATAATTGCCATTGCCTTTGGTGTAACCCGCTTTATCTATGATACCGTCTGCAGTTGTCATAATTGGCGTGCCACGTGGCGCCGCATAATCTGTACCTAAATGCGCTTTCCAAACGGTTAAAACAGGGTGATATCTACGTGCTGAATATCTAGAACTTATGCGAGAATAGTTAAGGGGTGCTTTTAAAAATGCCTTTCTAAGGCTGTTGCCTTCAAAATCATAATAATCTGTTTGCCCAGTTGTATCGGTATAGCGAAACGCAAAAAAAGGCTCCTTGAAGTGATCAAACCGTGCGGCCAAAATATTTCCAGGACCAACATAAAGGGTATCATCTACATACACCTCTTGAAAAAGCACGGTAATGCTATCCCCTTTTTGAATGTGAAAAAAGTCGATCGTCCAAGCGTAAATATCTGCCAGCTTCATAGCAAGGCCAGGGTGCACTTCTTGCTTGGCAAGTGTTTCATAAAGCGAGTGCGTAATTACCCCTGTAACTACTCGCTCTTTAATGGTTTGCTTGCGCTGTACAACTTTACAAAATACGCTATCACCCAACCCAACAAGGTAATATGTGCGCTTAGACGCTTCATAAATAAAATAGCTTGGTTTATGGGCATGGCTGCCTTTTAGGATGGTGTATTTTTTGCCGATGGCTATTTTTCGTACATCAAATATGCTATCAATGCGTTGGGCGATGTTGGCAATTTGCGCGGCACTTAAACCCGCCTCGCCAGTAAGTTTACCAAATGAATCGCCACTTTTAATTTGGCCATCTATGATGTTAAAAGAATCTACTATTAAGCCGAATAGCTTGGCTGGTTCTGGCGTGGTTAATGTGGTATCTGATTGGCCTATTTCATCATCTGGTGAAACAATTTCATTTGTAGCACGCAGCGCTAAATATATAACCGCAGTAATTGCAACCACTAAAATTGCGATTATTCGCAGGTAGTTTGATTTCATCTATCCCTCTTCTCTCAGCTTTTTTATAGTTTCTTCCACCCAGCCTTTTCCCCATTCTAAACGTTCTTTTTCACTCCAAAGCTCTGGGTAAAAAATGCGTTTTTGAAATCTTGGCGGGAGATATTTTTGCCAATTTGTACCTCCAGTGGCGGCTGCATCGGGCGGCCCAGCCAAGTACCTTACCGCTGTTTTATAGTGTTGTAAAGGCCAATACACATTCACATTTAAATCTAGTAGCCTAAAAGCATCGCGAAGTGCTGGGTCATTTTGTTCTTCTGAAGAAAGCTGCTTGTATTTACGCCAAAGATTACAAGATGCATAGCGCTCACCAGCTTTGATAAATTCATCATCATACTTCTGCTCAAATTGCCTAAGCGTAAATGCTTTTTCGCCAGTATCCTCAAGCGTAGCGCCACTCTTCCAATAAATAAACGGATACATTTTATGGATGGAGCTATCTAGCGTGAAAGAAGAACGATGGTCATAATGCACCAGATTTATGAAATCTGTACTTGCCAATTCAATAATGCGATACTGTGCGCTTTGAAAACCGCTTGCTGGTACCAAGGCCTGCCTAAACTGTAAAAACTGCGCCCTACTCATGCCCTTCTCCATCACCCCAAAGCTGTGGGTTAAGGCTTCAAAATAGCGGTTAACTCTAAATATCTTTTCCTTTAAAAAGTCGGCATTTACAGCTTCTGCATCGGCCACTTGATTGAGTTCATGCAAGGCCAGTTTAAAATATAGCTCGGTAATTTGATGGTAGATGATGAAGATTACCTCATCAGGCACATTGGTTTTCGGGCGCTGTAAGGTTAATAAGGTCTCTAACTGTATATAATCCCAATATCCAAGGTAATTGGATTCTAATAAGTAATCGAGATAGGTGTTTAAGCCTTGACCTGTTTTTGCAAACTTTTCTTCTAAGAGCCGTAACTTTTCTAGGGTTTCGGGAGACAGTTCCATGGGCAGTAATTTACCCCGCGAATGTATTGCTTTTGGTGTGTTTGAAACCTGAGATTTGCCATTCTATCTCAGATTCAATAAAACGTCATGGGGCGCTGTATACCCTTGTAGCCATCTAGGTCTATTTTAACCGAACCCACCAATAATTCTGATTTTATACGCATCGGAATGTGATTATCATCTGCGCTAATCCACAAATGCATATCATCTTCATCTTGAAAAACGCGACCCTTCTGTACCACGGGTACAAACTTTAAGCAATCAATCTTTCCAAATTTTGTTTTGATACGCTCGGTACCCACATATTTTAGTTTAAAGGGGAATAGCTCATGGTCTAAAAATACCGGTATCTCAATAATGTCACCCTTTTTTATGGCTGAAACATTCAAATTACGGGCATAGTAGAAAGCCGAGAAAATATCTTGAACATTTTGAGGCACAGAAAAAACAGTGTCTTTTTTAAGTTCTGCGTCTGTAGCGGAGTTTGTTGCTCTATCAAATTGAATATTTCTTTTAATGATGTAACCACCTTCATTAACATCGCGGATGAACTTTAATGGTACAAATTGCTTGGCGTCTATAAAAGTTTCGTACACATCACGGGTTGGAAAGAACCACTCTGCCATACCAACGCTCTTGCCTTTACCAACCATGTGATAGGCACGTTTACCATCTAGATAAATCATTTTATTAACCGCTATAGTTGCTTCACCAGCGTCTATGATACCATAATGAATGCGGTAGCTTAATGTTTCGCCAATGGCAAATGCCGGTTGTTTTTGAAGGGGAAAAGTTTTGTTGTTATAAACATCTTTATTGGCATCTATAGGCCATGTCATTGTAACGGCAAAGAGTATTAAAAGGCCAAACTTTTTCATAATCAACATTGTGTAAAGGTATGGTACTGGCAAAAACAAAAAACGCGCCAAACCCCAATGGGGCCTAACGCGCAATCACTAAAAACTATGCTAAATTTATTTAGATAAAAATGATGTGTGTGCCTTCGCCAGCGGCGCGTTCGTAAAAATCGCCAATGGTTAAAACCCCATCCAATTCATCAACAAGATCTTCTTCTTTTAACTTAAACATATCTATCGCCAACTTACACGCCCACAATTTGGCGCCGCTTAAGTGTATCATTTCTATAAACTCATCTACGGGTGGAAGGTCTAAACGCTCCATTTCCTTTTTCATTTGGCTTGTAACCAAAGCCTCCATACCTGGCAATCCGCCTAGCAACGTGGGTATTGGCAAACTAGGATTACCTACGGTAGCCACATGTAAGTGGTTCATCTTATGCTTATTAATTACATCTAAGCCAAAAAATGTAAAAAACATTTCTACCTCAATGCCCTCCATGCGCGCACCATTAGCCATAACCATTGCGGCATAGGCACTATCTACGGTGCTCTTAGATAAGATGAAACACATTTTTTTTATTGGGCGAGGCTTTTCCTGTTCCTTATTCTGAGTTGCGTTTTGGGTCATTTCTAGCGTTTCCATGACACTTATTTTTTTGGTTTTACTTTTCTTAAATACAGCCTACAGGCTTTTTAATTCCTGCAATCTTGGTAGCCTTTTTTAGTGGTCCGCCAGGAAATAAATCATAAAACTCCTTGATATCTGTTACACCGCTTTTACCAACTTTACGAATGGTTAGTGGTTCTTCTTTTTTAAAGACATCTTGTAGATAGGCAATGACTTCCCAATGCCGATTTGTTAATGGCGTAATGCCTTCTTCAACAGCAATCTGCTCTGCAATTTCTTTGTTCCAATCTGCGAAATTCACGAGATAGCCTTCTTCATTTACGTTGATGGGCTTGCCTGCAATTACTTTTTCCATGATATTGAATTTTAAATTTTGGTTGTTACGTGTTTAAGCGGCAATTTTTTTGCCTTTTTTACTCATCTGAGGTTTTACAAATGGAATGGCTATACCTTTTAAGAGCATGTGCCAATAGATATAACGGAATGCCATCTTGCCCCAATGGTTAAAAACAGATTCTTTCAAGAGACGTAATGGTCCAACGCCAGCAAATGGAAATGTACCTTCTACAGGCTCTTGGGTATAATTGAAGTCGATGAGCATACCTTTACCATGTCCTGTTTCTATGAAACAATTTGCGTGGCCGTCAAAACTTGGCTCAAGAGGTTTGTTGTTGATGTAGTTCATAATATTTTCTGTGACCAACTCTGCCTCAAAATGTGCAACACTGCCAGCCTTACTTGCGGGTATATCTGTTGCATCGCCAACTACAAAAATGTCTTTGTGCGCTTTGCTTTGTAGTGTGTTTGGATCTGTGGGAATAAAATTTAACTCATCACCCAATCCACTTCGTGCAATGGCTTCATCACCCATATTGGTAGGCACGGTAACTAAAACATCATAAGGCACTTCAATACCATCATAGCTCACAATCTTCTTTTCTGCATGATCTACATTGCTGATATTGAAATCAGGTACTATTTTGATCTGCTTCTCTTCTAATAGATAATTGAGTTTTTTTGTAGCCGTAGGTTTGGTAAAAGCCCCAGATAGTGGCGTTACATAGGTAATTTCTACCTTATCGCGCATACCCTTTTTAGTAAAGAAATCATCTGCCAAAAAACTAAACTCTAGCGGAGCAACAGGGCATTTTATGGGCATTTCTGTGATATGCACCACCATTCTACCACCCTTCCAGGTGCGTAAAAAGTCGCGTAGATTACGGCTGCCTTCAAACGTATAAAAGTCAAAAACATCTTTTTGCCAACCAGTACCAAGCATACCTTCTACCTCTTGGGGTGCAATTTGGCTGCCAGTGGCCACTATGAGTAAATCATAGTTAAGCGTTTGGTCATTTTCTAAAAAAACAGATTTAGCCTCGGCATCAATGCGGTCTATAGCTGCTTGCAGATATTTTACGCCATTAGGCACAAATGCCTTTTTAGTTTTTTTAACCTGTGCTTCGGTGTAGGTATCAAAAGGTAAAAACAAAAAGCCAGGCTGGTAGTAATGTACAGGGTCTTTGTCTACCACTGTGATTTGCCAATCTTTAGGTAACTTATTGTGGAGATGGTTCATCATCATTGTACCTGCAGAACCGGCTCCTAAGATGACTAGATTGTTCATGATTGTTACGTTTTGGTTGTTGTCTTGTTCTAAGTACACATCAAATGTACCCCCGCTTTGCTGCCATACAGGTGACAGCCATCACAAAACAAAAAACGTAACTACTTGATTTACAGAAATATAATTTTCATGACAAATATCATGAACGCATAAATATGACCAATGTCACTTTTTGAAGAACACTGCGTTTTAGAGAAATACGAATCTTTGGGGCAGCTATATGCTTTAGCTACTATAAACCGCGAATTTCAAATTTCGCGAAGCCTTTTAAGCCCGCATCATTATAGTAATCTACGAAACGCAGCTTGTAATAATTACCACTTTTCTCTCTTAAAATGTAGACAATACCTGGGCGTACTTCATATATACCGGTATCTAATGAAAAAGCTTTCCAATTATAGCCGATGGCATTTTGATCTGTACTATAATTTAAGTTGAGCACATCGGCCTCTGTAATTGCAGTAAAATCGGCATTATCAAGCCTAGCAACACTTACGTTCTCCGGATTAATCAACACACCGCGCACCAAGTATGGTATGGTATCGCCATCATCTGTGATGTCGAAATCTGTGTATTGCGTAAAGTGTAAATGCCAATCATTTTTATTGGGCTCAATATCTTCAACACCAAAAGATGAAAAAGAGAATTGTACGCGATTTACATCCTCGTTTTTATTGATGCTTACTACCGTATCTAAAGTATTTTCGAGCGTGCCTATGCGCAATTGATAAGCTGTGGCGGTAACCCCGAGCACTTGCATTTTTAGAAATCCAAGCTCTTTTCCTTTTTCATCATAACCGCGGTTCACTATAAAAACTTCTTCTTTAGAAGTGCCTTGTGGCGTAAACCATGTGCCAATGGCCGTGCGTTGCTGCTGCCCTGTTGGGAAGTCATACCGCCAAGGTGCGGTGCCTGAAGTATCTGTAACCGAAGCAAACGGAACGGTTCCGGCCGCACGCACAAACATAAAATTGCTGCCATTTAAAAAAATATAGCGCCCATCCTCAGCGGATTCAAGTTGTAAATCGTAACCCGTATGGGGCCCTTGTTTTACAAAAATGCCAGAGTTGATGTTAAAATAAAGCATGTTGCTATAATCATCGCCCATAGCAGCAGTAATAGCTTGTGAAGCTGCAGGCGTAACGGGCAACTCTTCTTTTTCACACCCAAAAAGCGCAAAGAGTACAGGCATTAAAACAACCCAGTATTTCATAATTATATGCTACATTTTAACGACATAAACAGAGAACGGCCCCAACTAACTGGAAAACTACCACTACTGTGCACACCTCCGCCACTATTCAAAACATCAAGATTTTGTACATCAAAAAGGTTTTTCGCGCCTGCACTAATGGTCAATCTGTTTTTCCAAATCATATAAGAACAAGTAAAATCAAGCAAATTATATGCAGGAATTAAAGTCTGCAAGGCTTGCCCATTTTCGCCCACACGAAAACCGGGCACATCGCCATTGTACTTGTAGGTAATATTAAATCTAAATTTTTTGGAGGCGCGCCAATAATTGAATGCAGCCACCACCTCAGGGGTATAAAGGTGCGGTTTACTATTGCTCTCTTCTGCTATTTGATTAGAAAAACCGAGATGGCTATAGCCCAACATGAAATTAAAATCTGGATGTATGTTGTAGGTGAGCTGAATTTTAGCGCCGAAGGTGGTATAATTCTCAATATTCAAATACGTGAAAGCGGTGCCTTGTACTTGTGTTAGGTTAATCATGTCATTGAGATGATTGTAAAAAACAGCAGGCTCTAGGGTTAAACTATTCACTTCATTAAAAGCAGCAACCAATACCGCATTGGCATGAAGATGAAATGAGTTTTCTGGTTTGAGTTCTGGGTTGCCTAAAATATTGTGGTTTGCATCTACAAATTCAAGGTAAAGCTCCTTAAGCGAAGGCGCTCTAAATCCATTGGCGTAACTAAAGCGCATTTGCACATTGGCATTAGGCCTAAATTGTACATTTAAACTTGGTATTACAGGCGCATAGTATTGCGTATTATACGCATAACGCAAACCTGGCTGAATGGTTAGATTGTCTATCGGTTTATACTGCACACTTCCAAATAATGCATAATCGCCAATTTCTGGAGTCCCCTCAATGCGGCCACCAGAAGTGTTTTCCCAATTGAGATCAAGCCCAATTTGGTATGCCAATGGGCCGTTGGTGTTGCTGCTAAGCGTACCACGCAATAACCATGTATTAATTAATGTAGTGTCATGATCTTTAGGGTTAGCAGTGGGCGATTGGGTTAAGTTTACCAAATCACGATTGTAAATTACCTTGCTGCGGCTATACCATGTATATGAACTCATAAGCGCAAGCCTGTGGTTTGGTATAGCATTGATGTCGGCCACCAACGTATTCATCCATCTGTTTGTGGTGTACCAGCCATCAAAAGCATAATTACTGTATTCACTTCTGCGATCACCTTTATCCTTTATCAATTCCCAAAGCCCATCTAACGTATAAGACAAGCTCCATTTCTTAAAGTCGTGTTTTAGCGATGCATTGCCAAAATATTGCTCCTTTTGTTTCCATTGTTGCCAACGGTCATAGGGCACCGGATTATACCCATCAAAGAAATTTCGTCCGATATTGACTTTTGCTGCGGTACGCTTAGCGCCAGCATTTACCCAAAAATCTGTATTGTAAACCCCAACACTTTCATAAAATGCTTTTGCCCCTGCGCTAAATTGATTGCGCTTTGGCTTTTTGGTAATCAGGTTTATTGTTCCACCCAACGCATTACTACCGTAAACCACACTCATTGGGCCTTCTATAATCTCTACCCGTTCTATATTATCGAGGTTAATCTGACTCAGGTCTATGTTTCCATTTAGCCTGCCGGCCACGGGTACGCCATCAATTAAAATTTTGAGGTTATTATCACCAAGCCCTTGAATCTGCAATCCACTACCCAAAATGTTGTCTTGCGTAATGCGAATATTAAGCTGATCATTGAGTAATTGATTTAGTGTGATGGCGGCACGATTATCAATTTGATCGCGGTTTAACACCCGAACCTTATACACAGAATTTGACTCAGAAACTGGCGCATACTGCGCAGTAACCACCACCTCTTCTAAGTTTTGAGAAGAGGCAGATAAATAAAACGCGTAGTTAGCTCCGGGCACAACTGTTGTTTGCTGCGCCTCATAACCAACAAACGTGATTGTTAATCCGCTTTTTACCGAAGCTAAATTTTCTGCATACCCATGTACATCGGTAGTGGTCACAAATTGTTTCCCCGTTTCTTCTTCGGTAAATATCAAGTGAACAAATTCAATAGGCGCATTGGTTTCAGAATCTAAAACACGAATAATCGCATCCTGCGCAGTAGCGCTACAAGATGCGATTAACAACATGTAAAATAGTATTATGTGCTTATTGAATAACAATTCTAGAAGAACTTATAGTACCATTTGAAGTCATAGTAGCAACATATACACCTGCTGGCAGCTGGCTTACATTCATTGTGTTTTTTCCAACTGTGAGCGCTGTGTTATATACCTCAACACCATTAAGGGCGTGTAGTCGGAATTCACCCGGCAATTTTGCTTCAATGGTTAGTACATCTTTTGCTGGTTGTGGATAGACCACCAAGCCGTGATCTACATTTTCTTCAATACCAAAGGCCGAAACTTGACGGAGAGAGAAAATGATGTTTCCAGTAGACGAACCACCAAAACCTTTGAAAACCATTTTATACAAATTACCGTCTAACCCTTGAACGAAATAGGCTAAAGAGTCTGCCAATTCCCACTGAAAAGTACCATTGTTAAAAGACTTCCAGTTAGAACCAATACCTAAAATAGAATCGCTTAGCACATAGTTATTCCAATCTACCGTATTGGTATCTACGCCTTCTGCTTTAGCCGCTAATACATCATAGTTCAGAATTGCGCCTGTTACAGGATAATAAGTGCCTGGAATTATTTCTTCTTGATAACGGGTAAATAGGATGTCCCAATCCGTTTTATTGGGTTCACGATCAATAATCGTATCATTTACCACATCCCAGTAAAAAAAGCTCTTGTTACTATAGCCGCCTTTGTTAAAAGTCTTAGCCACCTCGTTACTACCATCTACGTTGGCCAAGCGGATGTTGTAATCGCCATTGGTCTTCATATCATCAATGATGATTTTCTTGTAGCTACCATCAGGTAATTTCATTACAAAGATTTTGGTGGCTGTTACATTATGAGTGATGTTGCTGTAAGTTCCCCAACCATAATCCGGATGCGCGGATGCTGTGGCATTAAAAGCGCCCTCCTCCCATGTTGCGGGAGAGTTGTGCAACATATTCCAGGTCATGCCGGTTGTATCTAAAGTGGCCCAATCTGATGGATTGTTTGAAGCCACATAGAGTTCTACCCCTAAGCCCTCGTTAATTAAAATGCTAGCACCTACAATTTTTGTTGTAAAAGCGATATGCCAGTTGTTGCGTGGTTCAGTTTTTACCTCGCCTGTGGCCAAAGAATAATACACATCATTGGCATAACCAGCGCCAACACTAACTTGATCTGTTTTCTGCGCATTGAGTGCTATATTTGCACCCGCTAAAAACAGTAGAAATATTTTTTTCATCAGAAGAAGACCTTATTTTTATTTAGACTAATTATAAATAACGGAGCAAAAGTAATCTCCGGTTGGGATACCACAAAACTATTCCAGCTTTTTTTTCTACAGCGTTTATCAATAATTTACTCATGTTACAAAAGCCCCGAATACTTTATGCGGTTTTACACTGGGGGCTTGGTCATGCAACACGTAGTATACCCATCATAAATCAACTATTGGCACATGGCTTTGAGGTGGTCATAGCATCTGATGGACTTGCTTTAGAGGCCTTAACAACCCAATTTCCTGAACTAGAGACAATAAAATTACCACCTTTAAACATCACATATAGCGATAAAAAGTACCAAAGTTGGGCCATGATGAAGCAATTTGGCAGCATCATGAGATGGCATTTTAAAGAACGTAAATACATCAACAGGATATTGGCAGAACATCGTTTTGATGGTATTGTAAGTGATAATCGCCCAGCGATTCATGGAAAAGGCATTCCCTCTGCCTACATTACCCACCAAATAAATGTACATGCCGGCATATTTACGCCTTTAGCCACAGCGCTTCACGCGTTTTTGTATAAGGCCTTCACTTCTATTTGGGTACCCGATTATTCAACTTCACCAGGCTTAAGCGGTGCTTTAGGGCATCCTAAAAGAATTGACCCGCGCATGGTATTTATCGGCCCTCA
Organism: uncultured Cryomorphaceae bacterium; assembly: GCA_964416385.1. Taxonomy (GTDB): domain Bacteria; phylum Bacteroidota; class Bacteroidia; order Flavobacteriales; family Schleiferiaceae; genus JAUHWL01. The sequence continues at coordinate 12,763 of CAYQDW010000047.1, forward strand.
AAGCGATTTAACCATTAGCGGTAGCCCAAAACAGGCAGGTATTGGTGTAATCTTATCAGGCCCAGAACCCCAGCGCACCCAGCTTGAAAATGCCATCATCAAGCAATTAAGTAACACCCCAAACATCACTTTAATACGCGGCACTAAATCAGGCATAGCTGGCAACCTTCCATCAACATGGAAAGTTATCAATCTTGCCAGTCGCGCAGATATCAACCACGTATATAATACTTGCGAAGTACTGATTTCGCGCACGGGTTATTCTACCCTCATGGATTTAGAGCAACATCCAAAACCTGCGGTGCTAATACCAACACCCGGCCAACCAGAACAAGAATATTTAGCGCAAATGGTTAACCACAAGTTAAAATACGCGATACAAACACAAGATCGTCTTGAAATCATTCAGGGGATAGCACTTGCAAAGACAAAGTTTAATACAGCATCTACAACACCAAAAGAGCCCACGGATTGGTCTGCGCTATTCAGCCTTTTTAAGCGTAAATGAGAACGTAGAACCCACGCCTTCTGTGCTGCGTACGTTTATGGTTTCTTTATGGGTGTCTAAGATGTGTTTTACAATAGAAAGGCCTAAACCGCTACCACCCGCATCTCTTGCCCGGCTTTTATCAACCCGGTAAAATCGTTCAAAAATTCTTGGAATATCATTTTCAGGAATACCCATACCATCATCTTGAATCTCAATGAGCACCCTGTTGTGGAGATAAAAGATATTCACCTCAACGGTGCCGTCTTTCTTACTGTATTTGATGGCGTTAATGAGTAAATTAAATAATACCTGCTCTATACGGTTAGGATCTGCAAGTACTCTAAACTCCTGTCCTTTTTTAAACCCTACTTGCAATTTTACGTGGCGCTTCTTCGCGGAATCTTCGAGCATATCTGCTACATCTCGAATAAGCTTACCTACATCAAAAACCTGTTTTTTAACCTCAAGAATGCCACTTTCAAGCTTGTTCAAAGTATCCATATCCTGGATGAGGTTAATCATGCGGTCTACACTTTTTGAAGCCCGCTTTAGGTATTTCATGTTGATATTTTCATCTTCAAGACCACCATCAATGAGGGTCAAAATGTAGCCTTGAATATTGAAGATAGGTGTTTTCAACTCATGAGAAACGTTTCCGATAAACTCACGTCTAAACATTTCACGTGCATTTAGCTCAACGATTTCTGCCTTGCGTTCTTCTGCCCATTCGGCAACTTCGCGCTCTACCATTTTTAAACTCGTGCTTCGCGCTATTTCTTCCTCTTCTTGATCTGTACCCGCACGAATTTCATGTATTGTTTTAAAAATGAGCTTGACCTTATTATAAATAAACTGATTTACAGTGTAAAAAACTGCGTAATACACTACTAACATCAGCACCAAAACCGCGAGCATAATTTGCCAAGTTGGCGGTGCCCCTTGAGCGTATTGTGAGAAAACGGTTAGTATGATATAGGCACACAATCCGGCTATGCCAGCAACCAATAAAGCCGCAATACCCGGTTTTTCAATTTTCATAATTGTAGTTATGAGCGCCTAATTGGTTACCGTTAATCTTCAAACTTATAACCCACACCCTTTACAGTCTTTATCTTATCAGAACCTATCTTTTCGCGAAGCTTCCTAATGTGTACGTCAATGGTACGCCCACCAACAATAACATCATTACCCCATATCTTATCCATTATTTCTTCGCGGGGAAAAACTTTTCCGGGCCGCGAAGCCAAAAGCGACAAAAGCTCAAATTCTTTTCTAGGCAGTTCTACTTTATTGCCTTGCAGCTTAATTAAATACTGCTCTGTATCTATCAATAAGTCACTAAACTCTAATTTTTGACCGCCAGCGAGTTGAGCGCTACTTTGCCTGCGTAAAAGCGCTTTAATACGGCTAATGAGCACTTTAGGTTTTATTGGTTTGGTGATATAATCATCAGCACCTGCATCAAAACCCGCTACTTGAGAGTAATCTTCGCCACGAGCGGTTAAAAAAGCAATCATGGTTTCATTTAGGTCTGGCAGTGCCCGTAGCCGATCGCAGGTTTCAATACCGTCCATCTCTGGCATCATCACATCTAAAAGAATAAGGTTAGGAATCTCCTTCTTAACTTTTGCCAAGGCATCAACACCGCTTTGCGCTGTACTTACCTTGTAACCCTCTTTGGTTAGGTTGTAAGCAACAAATTCTAAAATATCGCGATCATCATCAACCAATAAAATCTTGTAATCTGCGGGTTCCATGTGCTTGTTTATTAGTGTAGTGGCTGGCAAAAATAAGCAATTGGCATTGGCGCATCCCCACTTAACACTAACGTAACTTATTTAACTAAGACGTAACAATAGGAGCCCAAATGGTCTAATAATCTAACCCATTCTAAAAACAAGTTTGACCTTGCCTTAACACCCCCTTAACAGTGCCGACTGTTCTTTGCCACAGAAAATAAAACAACGTTTGTTACAATGAAAACAGTAAAATTATTAACGCTAACATTTGGTTTAGGCGCACTTTTGCTAACCGGTTGCAAAGATGAACCAACAACACCTACTACGCCAACCGTACCAAGTGAAACTACCAAAAGTGGTTTAATAACCGCTGACGAAACATGGACCAACGATAAGGTTTATATTATCAGCAACAAAGTTGTTGTAGATAATGGAGTTACACTAACTATTGAAGCAGGTACACTTATTAAAGCTAAAGCTGGCCAAGGCACATTGGCTGCTGCCCTTGTAGTTTCTCGCGGTGGTAAAATCATGGCAGAAGGTACAGCTAGTCAGCCTATCATTTTTACGTCTGAGGCAGATAACATTAAGAGTGGTGAAAAAGCTGGAACCAACCTTACTAAAGATGACAACAAGCTTTGGGGTGGTATTATCATACTAGGTGATGCCCCTATATCTGCAGAGAATGGAGATACTGAAACCAATATAGAGGGTATACCTGCAGAAGATGGTTATGGCCTTTATGGCGGTAGCAATGCAGCTCACAATGGTGGTACGCTTAAGTATGTTTCTATCCGTCACGGTGGTATTACCATTGGTGAAGGCAATGAAATTAACGGTTTAACTCTTGGTGGTGTTGGTACAGGTACTACAATTGAAAACGTAGAAATTTATGCAACACTTGATGATGGTATTGAGTGCTTTGGAGGTACAGTTAACATCAGCAAGGCTTTGGTATTTAATCAAGGTGATGACGGTATAGATCTAGACATGAACTATTCTGGAACTATTTCTGAGTTTGCCGTTTATCACGGAGATGGTATTGGTACAGATGAAGGCTTAGAAATTGATGGTCCTGAAGGCTCTACCTACACCACTGGTTTGTTCACGCTTATGAATGGCGTTGTTAAGTCAATGGGAAGCGAGCCAAGCGCTGGTGACTTCAAATCAAAGGCACAAGGTACTATTAAGAATGTTTCTTTTGTTGGATATGGAACAGCCAAGCCTGTTAAAATCCGTACTAAGTTTGATGCCAATTGCGGTCACAAAGCAGATGCTTACAGCTACATGATAGATAGCCCAGCCACATTGGTATTTGAAAACTCTAACATCTTAGAAGCCGTAAAGGTGTACGATGGCGATAATGACCCAACAACTTGCCCTACCGAACTAACTGCGGCACAAACAACTGCCGAAGGTTTAGCCGTTGCTAATGGTGCAGGTGCTAGCATTGATGTTGCAGCAACATTTAGCTGGACATGCGCTGGAACACGCGGTGAACTTTAATCACCATTATTTAGCTACACAACATCTATTTTGAAAAGTTGCCCTGTCGTAATTATGATTGCGACAGGGCTTTTAACATATTAATAATGAAAACAAAAGCACTCGGCTTTATTCTTTTTAGCTTACTTATTCAAACCGCATTATTTGCACAAAAAGGATATTTACGCGGTAATATAGAGGATGGCGATTTTGGTGGCCCATTAGTTGGTGCCACTATTATTGTTGTAGAGCAACCCGGTGTTGGCACTACAACAGACTTTGATGGCAATTACTCAATTTCTCTTGACCCCGGCAGTTATACGGTTAAAGTCTCATTTATTTCATTTACCACGGTAACCTATTCAAACGTTGTTATTAAGCCGGGTGAAGCCACAATTATTGACGCCACTTTAATGCCGGCCACCCAACAACTTCAAGAAGTACAAGTAGTGGCTAAAGCAAAACGCAATACCGATGCTGGCCTTCTTATTAAAATGCGTAATTCGCCAAACGTAGTAGACGGTATTTCCTCTCAAACTTTTAAGCGCGTTGGCGATAATGATCTTTCACAATCTATCAAGCGGGTAACCGGTGTAACTGTAGAAGGTGGCAAATACGTTTATGTGCGCGGGCTTGGTGATCGCTATACAAAAACCACCTTAAACGGCATGGCTATACCCGGTCTTGATCCCGATGTAAATGCCGTTCAAATAGACATCTTCCCCACTGCCGTATTAGAAAACGTGGCAGTTTACAAATCATTTTCACCTAACCTTTATGGCGATTTTGCAGGAGGTTTAGTTGATGTTGAGACCAAAAGCTTTCCAGATGAAAAAAAGACCAGCGTTTCTGTAGGTCTTCAATACATTCAAGGGCAAACACTTAATAGTGATTTTATCTTATATAAAGGCGGAAACCTAGATTGGTTGGGCATTGATGATGGCACAAGAAAATTACCTTTTGACAAAAACACAGCAATACCTTTTTATTTCGCTAATGACCCCAAATTAAGAGACTTAACAATGTCCTTGAATCCTCAAATGGCCGTTGAAAGCAGAACTGCTTTGCCTGGAGGAAGACTCTCTTTTAACCATGGCAATCAAATCACCAAAGAAAACGGCAAAACGTATGGGTACAACATGGTATTTAACTATAACAACACCTTTCGCTTGTATGATAACTTTCAACAAAATTTCTTCTTAAAAAACAACGATAATTCTGTAAATGAGATGCAACAACAAGAATCCATCTCCGGTGTTGTGGGGCGCAATGAAGTACAGTGGAGTGGTATGCTTTCTGGCGCCTATAAATATCGAAACAACGCATATGAGTTCATGTTTTTGCAGAGTCAGAGTGGTGAATCTACGGCCTCTAAACGTACTAGCTTGGATACTGAACAAAATACCGCGCTACTCATAGAGGATATTTTAACGTACACGCAACGCTCTCTTTCTACACTGTTTTTAAACGGTAGCCATTTGGTAGGTAAAACACAAATCTCATGGACCAACGCGCTTACTTTTTCTCGTGTGTATGACCCAGATTTTAGAACTACTAGTCTTTCAGTACGTGGTACAGACACCTTATTGGGTACCGGTGACGGTTCTAAATTAGAGCGTTTGTGGCGAGATTTGAACGAAGTAAACGAAAATGCCCGTGTTGATATAACCTTGCCCGTTGGAGATGGAAAAAAATTCAACCTAAAAGCTGGTGCAAATGCACTTTTAAAATGGCGCACATTTGAAACACTAGAATACAAATTAGACCGTGTAGATAAAAGCCCGATGAATGGTGACCCAAATTGGTTCCTTAATCCAGATAATGTTTATAATGCAGACCCTACAGCCAGAAACTATACGCGCATAGAAGGCTTTGCACAAAATGGAAGTGGCGTACAGCCAGCTAATAATTTTGATTCTAGACAAAATATTTTTGGGGCGTACGTAATGGCCGAGCAAACACTTTGGACTAAGCTAAAGTTGATTTACGGCCTTCGCGTGGAAAAAGCAGACATGTACTATACCGGCCAAACCAATTTGGTACTTAATCCTGAGACGGATATTTTTGAAAATACAAAAACGCTTGATGAACTTAACCTCTTACCATCTTTTGGGATGGTTTATAGTTTAACAAGCGAAATGAATCTTCGTTTATCCGCCAATCAGACTGTTGCACGCCCGAGCTTCAAAGAAAAGAGTATTGCTCAGATTTTTGACCCAATTAGCAAGCGTACATTTATTGGCAATATAGATTTGAACCAAACTTTGGTAAACAACTTAGATGCACGGTGGGAATGGTTTTTTAGTGCAACCGAATTGCTATCAGTGGCAGGATTTTACAAAACATTTGATGGGCATATTGAAATGGTTGGCTTTGAGCAAAATCCTGACGAAATTAAACCCCGAAATTCTGGAAACGCTTCAATTTATGGCGTTGAGTTTGAGATTAGAAAACGCTTTGCAAATTCAACCACCTTTTTACGCAGATTATTTATTGGGGGTAACCTAACGTTTGTAGAAAGCCGTGTAGATATGAAAAGCGTGAATACCGGAAATGCTGGGGAAACAGAATTTGCATTAAGAGAAAACAACTTGAGAAATGGCGAAA
>CAYQDW010000048.1:0-19066 GCA_964416385.1 uncultured Cryomorphaceae bacterium
TTGGATAGACAAACACCAAATGCTTCCCCACCCGGAAGGTGGTTTTTATAAAGAAACGTTTAGGTCTACGCTTAAAGTTGAGGCCCCCTGGGGAGAGCGGAACGTATTAACTTCTATCTTTTACTTGCTGGAAAACGACAATTTTTCCGCTTTTCACCGCATAAAATCTGATGAGTTATGGTACTATCATGCTGGGGAAACGTTGCTCATCCATGAAATTAAGCCCAATGGCGATTTAACAACACATCACCTCAGTAATGAAAATCCATTTGTGGCCATTACTGCCAATAGCTGGTTTGCCTCTGAAGTAAAAGATCAAAGCGGCTATGTTTTGGTAAGTTGTAGTGTTGCGCCAGGCTTCGATTTTAGTGATTTTGAATTAGCTAATCGCACCCACCTTTGTAGCGAATACCCTTTACACAAAATGCTCATTAATAGGCTCTCAAGAAGCGTAACCTCATAAAAAAGATACAGGGCGCAATCAGATTTGATTATTTCCAAACGTCATTAAAATATCAGCCCCCAAGTGTTTGTAACACCTGGGGGCCGAAAACCTAACCAATCAACCTATAAAAAATCTTACTGGTCTATACCTTTATCTTTTCTGCTATCGTAAGTTACAGAGCTTGCAATAAAGATTGAAGAATATGTACCTACCACGATACCAAGAAGTAACGCAAACATAAAGCCTCTAATACTCTCACCACCAAATGCAAAGATGATGAGCATTACAAAGAAGGTGGTTATCGAGGTATTAAAAGTTCTGCTTAACGTTTGATTAATGGCACCATTAAAAATTTGTAACAATGGGCGCTTCGCGTGATAGTGTGAATCATATTCACGTATACGGTCAAAAACAACCACAGTATCATTAAGCGAGTATCCAATAACCGTTAAAATGGCTGCTATAAATGCTTGATCAATTTCTAGCTGGAAAGGCAAAATACCATTCAATAATGAAAATGCACCTAATACAATCAGCACGTCATGTGTTAACGCAGCCACGGCACCCAAAGAGAACTGCCACTTTCTGAATCGAATCATGATATAAATGAAAATCACGATCAGCGAGAATATGATTGCCAAAACTGCGGCACTCTTGATATCGTCTGCAATGGTTGGCCCAACAACACGGGTTGCAATTAAGCCGAGGCCATCTTCTGTATCTGTTAAAAAGTTCGCTTCTCCAATTGGGTTGGCATAAAATCCAGAAACGGCTTGATAAAGATTGTCAGTAATAGACTTTTCTACATCTGCTCCATTTTCTGCGATGCGGTAATTTGTGGTAATGATAACCTGATTTGGCTCTCCCAAGGTCTTTACGATAGGGATAAACTTATTGCCATCAGCATCTGTAAACTTATCACCAATAGCGTTGGCTATTTCATTTACGCTAACAGGTTGATCAAAGCGTACCTGATAGCTTCTTCCACCCTGAAAATCTACACCTAAATTAAGACCACGGGTAACTAAGCTACCAAGAGAAACTACAAGTAGAATTCCAGAAATAATGTAAGCCGTTTTACGCTTGCTTAAAAAGTCTAGATTAACCTTAGACCACCAGTTACGCGTGAAATTGGTTGCAAAAGAAATGTCTGCTTTTTTGCCTAAACGCCACTCAAATACTAAACGTGACACAAATATTGCGCAGAATAGTGAGGCCAGAATACCGATAATTAATGTTGTGGCAAAACCACGAATAGGCCCTGTACCAAACCAATATAAAATGATACCAGTTAAAAGCGTGGTTACGTTGGCATCAATAATGGCAGAATATGAATTTCTATAGCCATCTTTAATGGCCGCAGTAAGGCCTTTTCCTTGACTAAGCTCTTCCCTGATTCGTTCAAAAATCAACACGTTTGCATCAACAGCCATACCTATTGTAAGTACAATACCCGCCATACCTGGCAAAGTGAGCACCGCACCTAAGGCATCAAGAATTCCGAAAATGAAGAACATGTTAACTACAAGCGCAAAATCTGCTACCATACCAGCTTGGCTGTAGTAGAAAATCATGTAGATTAATACAATAACTAAGGCTATTAAAAACGAACGGATGCTTGCTTGGATAGATTCTTTACCCAGTGAAGGTCCAACAACATCAGCTTGAATGATGCGCGCAGGGGCATCAAGTTTACCTGCACGTAAAATGTTAGCGAGGTCTTCTGCTTCTTCGGTAGTAAAGTTTCCTGAAATACGTGTGCTACCTCCAGAAATTTCACCCTGCACTTGTGGGTAGCTGTAAACGTAATGATCTAGCACCACAGCAACACTACGCTTTGGGTCTTGCTGAGCTGCTTCTGCTGTTATTTGCTGCCATTTCTGTGCACCAATACCATTCATGGTCATGTTTACCACCGGGCGGTTAAACTCGTCCATATCATCACGCGCATTAACCACAACACTACCATCTAAATCGGGTTTATTTTCGCGGTTACCTTTTATGGCTAAAAGCACTAACACATCACTGTTCTCTTCTGGTTTTGGTGTCCATAAGAATTTTGTGTAACGCAATTCTGCTGGTAATAGCGCCCGTACTTGTGGCATGCGCAGGTATTCATTTACCTTGTGCGTATCTTTAATTGCCGCATAGCCTAATCGTGGACCAGGCATCGCAGTACCTTTTTGTTGATCGATACTTGGATAAAAAACTTCAAAGAAAGGATTGAATTGCTGTTCAGCGATGGCAGAATCACTGGCTACTTCGGCATCAGTAATGCTGGTAGAGTCAACTTGACCTGTTGTGTTGTTTGAGTCTACCTCATCCACATTCTGGATTTCAGAAATATCAAATGCATCATCAGCTGTGGCATCATCACTACCCACAGCGGCTTCCGCATTAGGACGCTCTACGATGGTGCGTAGCTTCTCATTCGCTTGAATAAAGAAAGGCAGAACTTCTGCTGATTCATAGAGTTTCCAGAACTCTAGCTGAGCCGTGCTCTGTAACAACTCAGATACACGGTTTGGATCTTTAACACCAGGCAATTCAATTAGAATTCTGCCGGTATTTTCCAAGCGCTGTATGTTGGGCTGTACCACACCAAACTGGTCGATACGTGCACGAAGTACTGTGAAAACATTACTAACGGCAGCATCAACGTCTTTGCGAATTACATCTTTGATGATATCATCCGTGGCATTAAATGACACTTGATCCGTCATTTCTGGCGTACCAAAGAGACGTGGATCTGAATATGGCCTTGGCGCACCAGAAGCTTGATTTAATTTATCGAGCTCATTAAAGAACGATTCCACATAAGCGCTTTGCGAATTGGCTTGTGCTTTATCTGTATTAGCAAGGGCCTCGATGAGCATTGGATCATCAGATCCGTTAGCTATACCCTTGATGACATCTTTTACAGAGACTTCAAGAATAACATTCATACCTCCTTTGAGGTCAAGACCTAAGTTAATCTCACGATTCTTTACCTCGCTGTAGGTATAGCCCAAACCGGGGTATACTTCTTGACTAAGCATTGAATCGAGATAACGAGATTCTTTTAAAAGATCTCCTGCTGCGTAATCACGTGCATCATTTTGCACACTTCTGGCCACAAATGTGAAGCTCAATTCATAGAGACAAGCCAGTGCAAACACTACTGCAAATAGTGTAATAACTCCTTTATTCTGCATTATACCTTATTTCAAAAAGGGATTTTAACGAACGCGCAAATATAGAATTCTGGACTAGAATTCCCAATGTAACGTAAACTAAGCGACAGATGGTTAAATTTAGCTTTTGTCATAGCTTTGACAACACGCAAAAACGAGCTTTAAAGCATGAAAAATTACTTGCTACCCATATTCTTTTTGGCTTCAATTTCATTGTTTGCCCAAAATAGATTTGGCTTTACCTATACCGGTATCTATAAGATTATTGAAAACGGTGACAGTCTTAAAATGCCTTGGGCAGGTGGACTTAACCAGCCGCAGTTTAATACCGTAGACATAAACCTTGATGGCACAGACGACTTGGTGGTTTTCGACCGTACCGGAAATCGCATCTTGCCTTTTTTACGGGTTACGGTAAACGGTCAGGATCGGTATCGTTATGCGCCACAATATCGCTCTAACTTCCCGCCCATAGCCCACTGGATGCTTTTAAAAGATTATGACTGTGATGGCAAGAAAGATCTTTTTTGTTCTGTAAATGCCGGTATTGGCGTTTACAAAAATGTTAGTGATACCGCCTTAAAATTTGCCTGGGCATTGTCTGGGCAATATCTTCCTTCAAACTTTTTTGGTCAGCCTGCCAATCTCAAAGTACTTACCACAGATATTCCCGGCTTAATAGACATAGATTATGATGGCGATTTAGACATATTCACCTTTGGTCAGGCTGGTAGCTCATTAGAATTTCATGAGAATCAAACCGCTTGTGGATTAGATTTTTTACTCAAAAGTTGGTGCTGGGGTCGCTTTGTTGAAAATCAAATTTCTAACAAAATAGAAATTAATGCTTGCCCCCCTACAGTGCCCCGAATTGGTATTAATGCACCTCCATTAGATAACCTTAACAAAGTACAACATGCCGGTTCTACAAGCCTAATGCTAGACTTAGACGGAGATAGCCTTTATGATGCCCTCATTGGCGATATCTCCTACCCTAATGCCAATGCCGTATTTAACAAGGGGAGCCTAGATAGCGCTGTAGTAACTACGGTAGATAGCCTATTTCCAGTTTTCAACGCGCCTATTGATGTTTTCATCTTTCCAGCGATGTTTTATGAAGATGTTACATTTGATGGTGTTCCAGATTTGCTAGCCGCACCAAATGCCGAATTGGGCAGCAAAACCACCAATAATGTTTGGCTCTATACAAATAATGGCAGCACTCAAAATCCTAACTTTTCACGTACAGACACGTCCTTTTTACAACGCGACATGATTGATCTTGGTGAAGGCGCGGTACCTGTATTGGCAGACTTAAATACAGATGGATTGGCTGATTTGGTGGTCGCAAACTTTGGTCAACTACAAAAAAACGCCAATTACAAAAGTCTTTTGCGCTACTACAAAAACACTGGCAGCCAAAACAATCCCAAATTTGAACTTATAGAAAGTGATTTAAGCGGTATCAGTCAACTTAATCTTGGCAATAATCTCATACCAGCTTTTGGCGATCTTGATGGCGATATAGATCTTGATTTGATTCTTGGCGCCACAGATGGCAAATTATATTACTTTGAAAATACAGGTAACTTTTTGAGCCCTACTTTTAGCCTTACAACCGGAAACTACCAAGGCATAGATGTTGGCGGCTCTTCTGCACCGCATTTATTTGATATTGACGATGATGGAGACCTCGACCTATTCATTGGTAATGAACAAGGCACCATTCACTTTTATGAGAATGATGGTAATCAGCCCCCAACCTTTAGCCTGGTTAGCAATAACTTTGGTGGGGTTAATGTGAAAAGTAAATTCTTTAACCAAGGTTTTAGCGTGCCGTGGTTTATAAAACGCAATGATACACTCAGCCTATTTGTTGGAAGCCAAGACAACGGCATTCTTCAATTTGATAGCATCTTAAGCGTACTTGATAAACCCGCTACAATTATTCAGCAAATTGGCTCTGGCAGTACCCCAAGCAACAACGTGAATACCACACCTTTTGGGGCAAGCAAGCGCAACGGCCGCAATCAAATTTTATATCGCGCCAGCGATTTACGCGCTGCGGGATTCACCTATGGAAAAATAACAGGCATTGCTTTTGAGATCCCAAACTTTCCAGGAAACATAATATCACAGGGCTTTACCGTGAAGATGAAACATGTTAACCAACAAACTTTAAATGGCTGGGACACTAACTTTACGGTGGTTTTTGATTTCATCTATGGCTTTGGTAGCGGTTGGAATAACATTACCCTGAGCACCCCATTTTTATGGGATGGCGATAGTGATTTATTGGTAGAAATCTGTTTTTCGAAAAACTTTCAGAGCAATGATTTACATGTAACATGTACAGACGTTGGCTACCCCGTAAATGCTTATGGCGATGTTGCCAATTGGAATGGCGTGACAAATGATGGTTGTGAAATGCCCTATCTCGGCACCTCTAGCTTAAGGCCAAACATTCAATTAACGCTTATACCCACTTTTGTGCAAACTGATGTTGTTATGCAAGATGGCTATCGCAATGCCGCCGCTATTGCAGATCTTAATGGCGATCAATATTTGGATGCCATTATGGGCAACTACTGCGGTGGAATTACATTTTACAAAGGCGTAGAGTGGGTAGCCAACCCTTTTGATGTAGAAGAGCCTGAGTTTACTACTAATCAATTAATGGTTTACCCCAACCCAACGGCATACAACATTACTGTTGAAGTACCCATGCACCTAGAGCAAGAAGTTTGTACTGTAAATTTACTTGACTTAACAGGCAGCGTGGTTGCCCAAAGCACCACAACTGGTAAACGTACAGAACTTGATGTAGCGCAACTTAAGAACGGTATTTACTTTGTTTTGATACAGCATAAAAACGAAGTGTACCACAGCCGTTTCGTAATAAATAGATAAAAAAAGAGGCCGCTTTTCTAAACGGCCTCCTTTTGATGAAATCTATTTTGTTTAGCCTAACATTTCGTCTATTACCGCATTCATGCTACGCACAGCCTCTGCACTTGCATTGAATTTTGCTTGTTCGGCATCGTTTAGGCCGTAGTCAACTATTTTTTCCCAACCATTTTTGCCTAAAACTACAGGTACACCCATACAAATATTTGTTTGGCCGTACTCTCCTTCTAAGTAAACAGAACAAGGCATAACCTTCTTTTGGTCGCGTACAATGGCCTCAACCACTGCTGCGCCAGCTGCACCTGGTGCATACCAAGCAGAAGTTCCCAAAAGCTTGGTTAATGTTGCGCCACCTACCATTGTTTCTGCACTCACTTTTTCTAATTGCTCATCAGTTAAGTAGTGATTAACCGGCAAGCTATTACGCGTAGCTAAGCGGGTTAAAGGAATCATGGTAGTATCACCGTGACCACCGATAACTACACCCTGAACATCATTTGGATTGCACTGCATAGCTTCTGAAAGTCTATACTTAAAACGTGCACTATCTAATGTTCCACCCATACCAATAATTCTATGCTTTGGCAAGCCGCTTTGCTTCACAGACAAATAGGTCATGGTATCCATCGGGTTGCTAATCACCACCAAAATTGCTTCTGGAGAATGCTTTAAAACGTTTTCTGTAACTGACTTAACAATACCTGCGTTGGTTCCGATGAGTTCTTCGCGCGTCATGCCAGGTTTTCTTGGAATACCAGAAGTAATGACAACCACTTTAGAACCAGCAGTTTTTGCATAATCATTGGTAGTGCCAATGATATGACTGTTAAAACCATTTAAAGTGGCGCATTGGTTCAAATCCATGGCTTTACCTTCAGCAAAACCTTCTTTAATATCTAGCAGAATTACCTCATCTGCTAACTCTTTCATAGCAATATATTCTGCTACGCTTGCACCCACATTACCGGCACCAATTACAGAGACTTTCATATTTTATAATATTTAATGATGATTTATAGAGGAGTGCAAAAGTATAAACCACAACGAGGCAACCATCTACTTTTGAATAGAATATAAAATGAAAATGGGCGGCTCGTTGGCCGCCCTAACTTTTACGTGTTATTTTTTTAATGTTGACGGACAAACATAGTCTGTACAAACAATGTCTGTGTTCTTTTTAATAGCGGCATATCCGCCCGCAATGTCAATTAAATTATGAAAACCACGGGCCTTTAAAATGCTTGATGCTATCATACTACGGTAACCGCCTTGACAATGCACATACATTGTTTCTTCTCTAGGAAACTCCGCCATCAACGTATTAATGTCATCTAATGGTAAGTTTACAGCGCCATCAACATGCTCTGCCACATATTCACCTTCTTTCCTAACGTCTATAACTTTGGCCTTTGGATTTTTCTTCAGGATGTCTTGCAATTCTAAAGGATCAATGCTTCTTATGCTATCCAATTCCTTATTGGCAGCTTCCCATGCTGCAATACCACCATCTAAGAAGCCTAGCACATGGTCATAACCAACACGTGCTAAACGCATTACGGTTTCTTCTTCTTTACCAGCTTCTGTAATTAGCAACAACGGATGCTTTACACCAGGAATTAACGCACCCACCCAAGGCGCAAACTGTCCATTTAAACCAATGTTAATAGAACCGGGCACATGACCTTTTGCAAAGGTCTGCGGATCGCGCGTATCAAGAATTAAAGCCTCCGTTTCTTCAGCTGCTGCTTCAAATGCATTAGCACTTAATGCCTGCAAACCTTGCTTCATTACATTGTCTATGCTATTATATCCAGATTTGTTCATCATCACATTTTCTGGAAAATATGCAGGTGGCGGCGCCAAACCATCAGTAACTTCATTGATGAATTCATCACGCGTCATATTTGCACGTAAAGCATAGTTCATTTGCTTCTGGTTGCCTAACGTATCTACTGTTTCTTTCATCATGTTTTTACCACAAGCGCTACCCGCACCATGACCAGGATATACAATCACACTATCAGCCAAAGGCATAATTTTAGTGCGTAAGCTATCATATAATAAACCAGCTAACTGCTCTTGCGTTAAATGGGCGGCCTTTTGTGCTAAATCTGGTCGACCAACATCGCCAAGAAAAAGGGTATCACCAGTAAAAATAGCATGATCGTTACCGTGCTCATCTTTCAATAAATAGGTGGTACTTTCCATGGTGTGGCCAGGCGTATGCAGCGCTACAATGGTTAGCTTACCAAGCTTGAACACTTCGCCATCCTCTGCAATGTGTGCTTCAAAACCTGTTTTGGCTGTTGGCCCGTAAACAATAGTAGCCCCACTCTTCTTGGCCAAATCTATGTGGCCACTCACAAAATCAGCATGAAAATGCGTTTCAAAAATATACTTGATGGTTGCATCTGCATGCGCTGCCCGATCAAGATATGGCTGAACCTCGCGAAGTGGATCTATAATTGCTACTTCGCCTTCACTCTCAATGTAATAGGCCCCTTGTGCTAGGCAGCCTGTATATATTTGTTCTAACTTCATTTTATATTGATTTATAGTTGTTTATTTTCTGTTTCAGTACGAGGTGGAAGTTACAAAGTTAGCCGAACAATTCTTTGAAAAGAATATAAGCGGCCATCACTAATACAAACCATCCAAAACCTGCTTTTAATTTTTTTCCGTTGATAAATTTAGACAGGTAGTTACCCGCAAAAATACCTCCTATTGCAATTGCACTCACCGTTAGCAAGAACGTCCAGTCGATAATGAGATCAGAGCCAAGATCACCCAAAAAGCCAATTAAACTTTTTACCGCGATGATAAGCAGAGACGTACCCACGGCAATTTTCATGGGAATTCTTGCGAATAATACCAATGCGGGAATAATTAAAAAGCCGCCGCCTGCACCTACAATACCCGTTAAAACACCAACAACTGCACCTTCTAATAATATCATTGGCACATTAAACTTGGGAGTATTGTCGGTAGTCTCCTCTTCTTCTTTTTTATCGCGAATCATAGAAATTGAGGCGGCAACCATAATGAGTGCAAAAAAGACCATGATAGCCACGTCTTTAGTTACGTGAAAAGTGCCTACGTTAAACAGACTTTCTGGTATTGCAGGCATAATAAACCTGCGGGTTAAAAAGACCGCAATAAATGATGGAATGGCAAAAACAACGGCCGTTTTAAAACTTATTTTTTTCTTGATTGCGTTTTGAATGCTGCCAACTAGCGCTGTAGACCCTACAATAAATAAGCTATATGCTGTTGCTAAAACTGGTTCTATGGCAAATAAATAGACCAGAACCGGTACTGTTAAGATGCTTCCACCACCACCGATTAAACCTAAAGAAATCCCTATAAGCACCGCAGCTAGATATCCTGCTATTTCCATAAACGATTTTTAGTGGGCACAAAAGTGTGATGTATATCAGCCTTTATTGGTGACGTGAGTTACAGGCAACGCTAATCTGTTAATTTAATGCTATTAGAATACTACTTTTTACCTTAGCCATACATTTTAACGCCATGAAAAACTCCATCCAAGAAATAATTGATGAATTAACGCAAATTATTGAAGCAGCAAAAACGAACAACGATCCTGATGGTTACTTCGCAGCACTGTACCGCAAGGTTACCATACGCGTTAGAGATGGCATTTTAAATGGCGAGTTTGAAGACAATGAACGCATGGAGCGGCTAGATGTAATATTTGCAAATAGATATTTAGACGCCTATCACCAATTTAAAGCTGGCAATTTACCCACACAAAGCTGGGCAATTGCCTTAAAGGCAGCGCAAAACAAAAAGGGCATCATTCTGCAACATTTACTTTTAGGCATGAACGCCCATATCAATTTGGATTTAGGTATAGCAGCTGTAGAAACCATAGAAAATGCTGACCTGAAAGCGCTCAAAAATGACTTTTATGCCATTAATACCATTCTTGCAGAAATGGTTGATGATGTACAAGATCGCATCAGTAAAGCCTCTCCGCTATTTGGTGTTTTAGACCCGCTAACAGGGAGGTTGGATGAAGACCTGATGAACTTCAGCATTGGAATTGCCCGCGATGGGGCCTGGGAATTTGCAGAAAATCTCCACCTCGCAAGGCAGCAAGAAAGAGCTGATATAATTGAAAATCGTGATTTTAGAATAGCCGTATTGGCCGAAAATCTGGCAAGTCCGAAGAACAGATGGCTACGCGTTGTTCTTAGGCTTATTGGCTGGACAGAATGGACCAACACCACACGCATAATTCAAGTGCTCATGGAAGAAAAGTGAAACTAAAAAGCAAGTTCTACGCCAACTGGGCAATGATCACTACCCATAACACCATTTAATATAAAAGCATCCTTAAGATTATCTCTGAGCTTATTACTAACCAAGAAATAATCCAATCGCCAGCCAATATTTTTAGCGCGTGCCCCACCTCTGTAACTCCACCAACTGTACTTAACTTGATCTGGATGCAAGTGACGAAAAGCATCAAAAAAACCATTTTCGATATACCTATTCATACCGTCAATTTCATCTTGCGTATAACCTGCTGTTTTATTGTAATTGGCCTGCGGCCGAGCAATATCTATGGGGCGATGGGCTACATTCAAATCACCACATAAAATCACGGGCTTTTTTTGCTCAAGCTCAAGCATATAATCTAGTAAAGCGGCATCCCAAGTTTTGCGATAGGGCAATCTCACAAGTTCATTTCCAGAATTTGGCACATATACATTTACTAAGTAAAAATGCTCAAATTCTGCACCTGTTACCCGCCCTTCTTGATCATGCTCATCAATACCCAAATCTTTAAGCCACGCAATTGGTTGCAGCCGGCTGGCAATTGCCGTACCCGAATAACCAGCCCTTGCTGCTTCATTGGCGTGTATCACAAAGTTATTTACGGGGTTAAAAACCTCGTTAACTTGAGCCACAGTGGCCTTTGTTTCTTGGAAACAATAAATATCGGCATCCATATCTGTTAAACTTTCATACAGCCCCTTTTTCGCTGCTGCGCGCAAACCATTTACATTAAAGGATACCAATTTCATTGCCTTTGTTTTTAGCGTGGATTTATAATTTGCCGTACAATGACCTCGCCACTTTCAAGACGAATGTGAACGAGTAAATGCGTGGCATTAAAAGTGTTTGGCAAACCTACAGAAGATGCACCAACTTTTTGCCGTGTAAAAACCTGCCCGATGCTATTATAAATGGTAAGCTCTTCTATTCTGTCATTAGGATTGGTAACCGCAAAAGAAATGACATCCACACCGGTTTGTATTAACACTTGGGCATCTGACTGTACGCCAGTTTCTTTGTTTAAAACAACATAGAATAAGTCCTCGTTATTAACATTAACAAAAACATCATTCGCTTCGATGTTATACATAGCCCCTGTTTTCACTTCTTCTAACCACACTGAAAAATCTTCTAGGCCCTGCTTATTTACGGTCATTTTTAAAGCATGATTTTTACCGCGTTTCACATAAATGGGTATACGGTAAGTATTGCCCTTTTGCAATTGAAGCGATTGTATCGCCAAGCGCTTATTAAAAGCCTCTATTGAAAGTGAGGGAACATCACTGTTATCGCTGCTCAGTTTAAAAGCATCTTTATCAGGCTCAAAACCTTCTGTTGCTTTGTCATGGTGGATGATAACAACTTCATCAAAATAGCCCGATTGCATATCATTAACGTTAATTCTTACTTGAGGAATTTCAGTTTTTAGGTGATTTAGCGTAGCGTTAGCAACAGTGGTATGGCTTGATGACAAAGTGATTTGCTCAACAGCCGTTGGAGACGCACTTAGTGTTGAGCTGCCTTTTACCCAAAATGCATGCATTGGCGGCACAAGTGCCGGACCCGAATCATTATTTATTGCTGGTGTGGTTGTTGTGGCCGTTAAAACTCTGTATTGTTGGATGTTTGGATCCCACAGATATAAAGCTTTATTAGCCAAGCCGAAATTGGTTGCATCCGCCAATAGCACAGTTGGGTCTAAATGCGCCAAAAATGGATTAGCTACCATGTTCCAACCGATATTGTTGTTATCTGTGCTAACATCAAAGTAGGTATTATAAATATCAAAGGTTTTGTCTGCGGCAGAAAACTCGCCAGTAATGCGCGCTGGGTTTGTAATCAGGGGGAAAAACGATGAATGCGTATACAGCGCAATTGGCGTTAGTGGTGTTAATGTTTGTCCATCTGCCAATGTCTGCCAACCTATTGCTTCTGCAGCTGAGGGCAATGTACCACTAGGTGTTACGGGGCTAGCATTCCAATACTTTACATTTTGTTGCGCAGCGGGCGCTGAAGAAGCGCTAACAGAGAGATCATCTGCTAAATCGCTTAGGGTAATTTGTACGGGTATAGCAATATGTCGCCAACCAGAAACAGTACTCAAATAGAAATATTTGATGATTTTTCCTGTTCCCGTACTTTGCCCTACTTTTAGTAAAGCAGCCCCATTAGCATCTGCCTCTAGGGTTAGCCCACCGGTGGTATTGTTATTTGTTAGTGTTCCTGCAATATCTAAAGTGGTTGTACTTGGCACTACTAATGTTGCCGTGCTCCCTAAGGTTAAATCCTGAGCTTCACTATTTGTAGCAAGCACAAAGTCTCCATCTTCTGCTTGAAATACTGCACCACTATTTAGAGTAAGTGGCGTATTTGCATTTGTAACTGTGTTTAAGAATTGGGCTGTACCACTAATGGTAAGTGTTGCGCCAGGGTCAATTTGTGTGGTGGTATTAACAACCAAGCTACCACCGCTATTTACTTGTACATTTCCCTCTAGTACCAACTGTGCAGAGGCATTTAGAGCAGAAAAACTGAGGATTAATATGATTAATTTTTTCATCTTATTCGTTAATTATCACGTTGCCATTTTGCTCTATAACTAAAGTCGTTCCAGCCTCAACTGTTAACCCGCCAACTTCAATGGTTTCAGAAACCGTTGGGTTGTTATTACCAGTTGCTGGGATGGTGATTTGTGTAGACTTACCAGGGCGTACACCATTTAACCAATTGGTACAATCATACCAATCTGAGCCAGAAGTACCCACCCAAACCGCAGTTGGCGGATCTGGGGGATATTGCGAAACATCTTGAAGAGTAGCAGGGGCCGTGTAAGTTACCTTTACGTAACAATTTTGCCCGGCTTGCGTAGCATTAGAATTTCTAAGGCGCATATTCAACCATCCTGTACTTGCTACCGAAAAAGTATTTGTCAAATTACCAAGACCAGAAAAAGTTTGCTGCACAGTTCCATCCATCGCTAAAAACTCAAGTGTTAAATCTTTTGAAGCATCGGCTGTAAGTTCAAATGATACGGTTGTTCCTGCACCAGCGAAAATTTTACCAACATAACGCCAATCCGTGCTATTATCTGGTATACGCCCACCTTGTAACAAGCTGCGGCAATCGCTATCCCCTAAGTCATCGCTCATCTCCCATTCTTGTGTAGTGGCTGTAGAACGAGAGGGTGTATATGTTGGCAAGGTGCCTTGAGGCCCCCAAATAGCAAAACCATAGGTGCCATTGGCAGGACTAACAGCAGGCGCTGAGATTAATGCCCGTTGATCATTTTGTACTGTTGATGTGCTAGAGACATAACCAGCATGATCTACCAAAACAGTACCAGCGGGAAAATCGGTATCAACCCATGCCTCTTGTGCACTTGAACCATTGTCATTGATGGCTATAATTGCCTTTCCGCTTCTTTCAATAATCAATAAATCATTGGATCCATTACCTGGTGGGAAATAAACATTTCCACCTGCCGCTGTACTTCGCACTTTGTATTCACCGCTGGCAAAATTTAATTGCTGATGTAGCTGAATGATTTTTACTATGGGCGATCTAGCCGGAAGATCTGTCGTATTTTTAGGATCATGCACATAGCGCTTACTCGTACCTCCGATGTTAAATAGATCCTCAAAAAAGATTTGCGGTGCACCATCCACCGCAAAAGCAATAGCATAAGCAAGGGGTAATCGGTCGTTAAAGGGGTCTATGTGCGGTGCTAATTCAGACCCTGAATTCCAACCCACATAATTACCGTCTGCGTTGAGTTGAGGCCTAAATGTATCATGGTTATTTACAAAAGGAACGGTTCTGTGCACATAAGTATTTGATGCTTGGTAATAAGCTACACGCAATGCCTGTTGCGCGCCTGGTATTAAGGATACATCGTAATTAATACCATTACCATCCACCATCGCCTTTAATGCCGCTCTAAGACTAAAATCAAAGGCGCCTAGCAGAAAATCTGAACCCCCATTGGCGTAGCGCACGTTATTTACGTAATTATCTAGACCACCTCCTGAAAAATCAACATACTCACCAACATTAAACATGGCCTCTCCACCATTTGCCCATGCAGGCATGTTATATTTCAGGTTAAAGCTTAAATCTTGCTGCACCCAAACTGGAAAGTGCTTGGTAGCATCCCATCTAAAGCCATCTACTCCTGTTTGCTTCTTGAGCCACATAACCCAGTTTCGTGCTTCATTACGCATGTAATTACTACTCTGACTTGGATTATAAACGGCATTTGAACTTGTACCTATGGCAAACTCCCAATAGCAGATATCTGGCCCAAATAGTTGTTGACATTCATCACCAGAACTACAGTTATGCGCGTTGTTTGGGTGGAAATTTTGATAGTTTTTCGGCCATCTACCTGTTCTACTGAGATAATTATCGCCAGAACCATAAACGGCAGGCGTTTGATAGCTTACATATCTAAAATTGGTATAGTCATCGCCGGTACTTTGTGGATCAATGCCGAGTGTACCATTCAAGTCGCCTGCACCGATAACATGATTTAAAACAATATCTTGAATGACTTCTATGCCGTTGGCATGCATTACGGCTATCATCCTTAAAAGCTCATCTTTAGTGCCTACACGTGTGTTTACACTACCTTTTTGATACTTATCACCCAAATCATAATGATCAAAAATATCATACCCAACAGAGCCTTGCCCATTATTGCCCTTGCTGATGGGCGGAATCCAAACCGCATCAATACCCATATCTTTTAATCGGGGCGCGAGCTCGGTAAGATAATTAGCCCAGCTGCCGGGATAATTGCTATTCCAATAATCCCACCAATAAGCTTGTAAAACTACCTTTTTAACCGTGGTTTGCGCGTTAGCAATACTATATGAGAACACCAAAAAAACGCACACAACGAGCTTTAAAACTGATTTTCGCATGGTTTAATAATTTGGATAAATAGTAAGTGTAAAAAGTACATTTATTACCCAAAAATAAAATCAAAAAAATCAATTTTCAAAATTTCCCTATCGCTATGTGCGTCCTGATTTGCTATGCGATTTAAAAAACCATTTAAAGCCAACAAAAGCAGACATCATTAAGGCGATGCTCAGTACAAAGCGCGCGAGTAAGTCGGCCGGATTGCCCCAAACCAATACAATTGTAGATGCAATAAGTAAAAAACCTATTAATAATGACAGTGCAATGCGATAACTCACTTTTGAAACACTCCTTTGAAACTCTTGTTTATTCACCAAATCTATCTCATGTATAAGCTTACCTTCTTTAAGCTTGTAAAGGATTTCATTGAGATCTCCAGGAAATTCACGCACCAGCGATACATAGTCGCTTACTGTTTGATATAGCTTGCCTGCCATTTCGCGTATGCCAAACTTTGATTTTAATATGTCAGAGGCGTACCTACGCAATAGCGTACCTAATTCCATTTGCGGATCTAAGCGTATTGCAAATTTCTCTATGGTGGCGAGCGCTTTTAACAATGTAAAAAAGCTACTGGGTACATGCAATTTATATTTTACTACTACCGCAATGCTCTCTTGCAGCATTTCAGAAAATTTCATCTGCTCTGCAGGGAGATAGGCGTATTTATGGAGTACTTTTTCCATTTCAAACTCCAACTCCTCTAACTGATCAAAGTATTTTATACCACCGAGTTTTAACAATGACTTGGCCAATGCACGCGCATCCTTGCGCATTAAACCCAATGTAAACTCACCAATAAACTGGATGTGCCGTTGTTTGAGATTGCCAACCATGCCCCAATCAATGAAACAAATCACATTGCCGGGCAATACAAAAATGTTACCGGCATGTGGGTCTGCATGAAAAAACCCATGCTTTAAAATCATGGTGAGTATAAGGTCTGCCCCGTTGTATGCAATTACTTTAGCATCTATGCCTTTTTCAAACATCAAGTCTAGACGATCTGGCGGTATACCATCTATATACTCCATTACAAGTATGCGCTTGGTGGTAAATTCTTGGTATACCTCAGGGACTTTTACGCGTGCATCGCCATTAAACATTTGCTTAAAGCGCATCATATTACCAGCTTCATGAAGATAATTAAGCTCATTTAATATGATTTCTGAAAACTCTTCTACAATGCGTTCTACATCTAGCGCCGCAAATTCTGGATAGCGCTTAACTACTTTGTGTGATAGGTATTGAAGTAACCTAAGATCTAGTCTAATCTTCTCTTCAATATTTGGTCTTTGAATCTTAACCACCACCTTTCGGCCACCCTTTAAAACGCCAATATACGTTTGCCCTATTGAGGCAGAAGCCATGTGCCTTTTTTCAAACGACTCAAAAAAATCGGCCGTAGGTCCGCCTAACTCCGCCTCTAAAATTTCTATGGCCACGGCATCACTTACAGGCCTGGCCGTGCTTTGCAGCTTTTTTAATTCTTTCCGCAGGTTTTCGGATACTAAATCAGGACGGTCTGCAAGTACTTGCCCAAATTTTATAAAGGTGGGGCCAAGTTCTTCTATGGCCAACCGTATGCGCTCTGGTGTTCTTGTAACCCCCTCAGGGTTAAGAGAATCGCTTTTTATACGCTTTCTGAACCAACGGTTGCGGCTGATATACTCTCTAAGGGTATGCCTAATAACAACCCACAGAATTTCAAGAAACCTGAAAAACTGTAGAAAGTACATTCTGATTTGAAGAAAAATCATTCTGTTGGTTTTTTGGTATCTATAATGCTAACCAATGCTTCTACAGCGCTTCTCAACTTTTTAACTTCTTCAAGAAGTTCATTTTGGCCATTATTGGTTGATGATGCCTGATGCATCTCTGTAAAAAAATCATTCAGATCAGGATTCTCAGCCTTTGTCTTCATTTCATAGGCCTCGTACATATGGCGGGCTTGTCTGCGCTTGTGTGTTATTTCTAATTCTTCGAAGAGATTTTCTATCAGCGCCATCATCTTCTCTTCACTGAGATTTTTCTCTTGCGCATAGCGCGCCACCAAATCAACAAATTGGTCTTTACTCATCAGACCATAAGCCAGTCCAAGATTTGTTAACAACCTGCTTAGCTCACCCATAGCACCTTAAATTTTTACTAAGGTACTTATTCATTTCGGGTGGTTTTATGCGGAATGTTTGTTTTGTTCTGAAAGATAAATTGTGGATAACCGTTCGGCTATTTTTTAACCCGATTAAATCGCAAAGCTTTTAACATCCAGTTTGGCAGACGTTTTTCTGGTGCCATGTTTTCAATGTTTAAATACCAGCCAATCTTGGCGACTACGGGTACTTTGTGCGTTTCTACAAACTCTATGAGTGTGCCATCAGGATCTTCTATATAGGTAAATCTGCCGGCTGCCTGACCCATATCAAAACTATTGGCGCTATCTATAACAAACGGAAATCCACCTGCTTCACATGCTTGCTTAAGGGCATCCATATTGCGCACATCAAAGCATAAGTGTATGTAGCCTAAATCGCCCCAAAATCTATTTTCAAATATTTTTTTGCCCTCATAATCTAATGCCTGTACAAGCTCTATTTCGCTCGCGCCAAGCATCTTACTAAAAGCGCCTTTACGGGGCTCCTGATGACGCAGAAGAACACGTCTTACCTTTCTACCGCCTCCAGGCAAGGCAGCAAAGTCTATACATGCGTTTGTCTCATCAAAAGCAACCACATCATAACCAAGTACATCGCGATACAGCTTGAGGCTTTTCTCGACATCGCTTACACCTATAACCGCTCCATATGGCCCGCCCGTTAAGTCTTTTGTTTCACTAAACCAGTCCGTACTGCTCACCACCTCAAACAAATTGCCTTGTGGGTCGCGTAGATAAAAATGCAGGTTGCCTTGCGGATCTTTACTCAGGCCGCCAACAAGGTCTAGGCCTTCCTTTTTATACCATTGATAGGTAGCTGCCACATCTTTGCTTTTTATCTTGCAGATGTAAAGCCCTAAATCACCTAGCGTAAGCTCAAAATCGGCAGGCTCAGTGCCACGACTGGTATATTGCCAAATTTCCATGCCACCACCGCCTTGCATATTAAGCGCCAATGTTGCCGTTCTGCGTTGTACTACCCCACCTGTATATTTGGTCATTAATGGTGCCTCTGCCGCTTCTTCAAAAATTTTGATGTCCATACCAAAATATTTGCGGTAAAAGCTCCAACTCTGCTCTACATTGGGTGTACCGATGCCTATTTGTTGAATACCTGAAATGATAGCTGCCATTTGTGAATTATGATTGATGACTGAT
>CAYQDW010000049.1:0-18717 GCA_964416385.1 uncultured Cryomorphaceae bacterium
ATTATCTAGCTGCCGCGTAGCTTACAAAAACCCCGAGCTGGTGCGCATTTGTAACCGTGCTAGCGCGCCAAGCCTAGCTAATCCTTGCCAGCAGCTTTTAAAGACACAGCACTAATAGGCACAATTTACCAGCATATAATAGGCGCTACAATATTTATTTACTTTGTGCATTATCATAACCCGTTTAACATCATAACTTATGTTTAAAAATACATTTTT
Organism: uncultured Cryomorphaceae bacterium; assembly: GCA_964416385.1. GTDB lineage: Bacteria > Bacteroidota > Bacteroidia > Flavobacteriales > Schleiferiaceae > JAUHWL01. The sequence goes on from CAYQDW010000049.1 coordinate 220, forward strand.
GTTTGTGTTGTTTTCTGTTGCTGTGTATGCGCAGCAAGATACTGGCACTGCAGCAGAAGAAGATTTTGACTTCTCTGCTTTTGAACCCGCAGTGGCGCCCTCAAAAAGTTTTTGTAATAACAAGGTCTTAGGTCAAAGCCCCACAACGCTTCTTGGCGTGCTATATACCTTTCAAGGCGGCTCAGATTTTACCGCTGGTAACCCAGCAGACAACCTACTAAGCAGTGATTTAAGTGAGAAAAATAACATTAAGGCTACCCATGAGTTTGGTCTTGTTGGCAATTTTCCGGTTATCAGCCGCAATAATATCTTGGTAAACCTCAATGTTTTATACTCAGAGCAGCACTATCAATTTACAAATGAAAGCGGTGTTCATCCATTTATTAAAAGTTTACAAGCCAACCCCTTGCGAAGCGCCAATACGGTAGTAACCATTTTTAAGCCTTTAAATGAAAAACGCTTTTTACTTGGCCAGGCTGGTATGGCTTTTAATGGCGATTATGCCTTTAACAATTTTACACAGGGGATTAACACCTTGCGCTACTCTGCCGCTTTGATGTACGGTTTTAAACCCAATGATCGCCTGATGTATGCCTTTGGTCTTGCACGCACTTACCTTGGTGGCGCGCTCAACTATGTGCCTATTGTTTACTACTACCACACCTTTAAAAATGAGAAGTGGGGCGCTGAAATGCTCTTGCCATCACGTGCATTTTTGCGCTACCGATTTAACAGTACCAGTCTTGCTGGCATTGGGTTTAATGTGTTGGGTAATACCTATCGCTTAAACTACTTCTCTAACTACCCTGTGGCTACGGTACCTGATAATCCAATGGCCTTTTCTGGGGAGGATCTTGAATTACGCAGATCTGAAATTCGCTTGGGCGCAAGTTATAGCCGTTCTATAAAAGGCTTTTTCTGGCTGGTTGCAGAAGCTGGATACCGCATAAATTATAGCTATAACATAGACCAAGGCGGAGATTTTACCCGTTTATTTGGCAACGAAGACCCTTACTACATTGAAAATCAATTAGGCAATCCACTCTATTTTACCATCGGCATAAGCTACGTTAGCCCATAAGAGACTTGGCAACAAAAAAGCCCTTCCTGCATTAGAAAGGGCTTTTTTTACGGCCTTATATGGGGTTAACTTTTCTTTTTTACCAGGCGTGTCCAAACGTCTGTACGGCCAAAAACCGCAGCGCCAACAAAGCCACGCACTTCAATTTTATTGTCTTCTACCAACTCTATTTTACAGTTATAGGTGGTTCCGTTTTTAGGATCATAGATGGTACCTTCTTCCCAAATTTTTTCTTCGGCATTGTACACAAAATCTTTGAGCACTCTATAGCCCTTTAAAGGTGTGCTGCGCAAAGACTCATCAGGATTGTTCTTGTCTACCCGAGGCGCTCCGTTTTCATCATTTGGCTCTAGCAACCAAACCACCCGGCCATAGTACTTGTTGCCTATTTTCTCAATTTTAATATAACTACGGCCATCGCTAGGCGACCATACCCCAACGAGTTTATCTCCCGGGTTATCTGTTTTGTCTTTGTCTTGTGCCATCATCGGCAATGCCATCATCATGGCTAGTATAGCTGTTAAAACTACTCTCATCGTTCTTATTTATTTAGATAATTAATGGCTAATTTAATCTCAACTTCGGCCTGCATGTCATCCATGATATCTTCAGATAAATTTATATCCAACACCCATGTAGCGCCTTCATCATTCAAAAAAGGTAATAAATCTGTTTCTTCTGCCACCTGCAATTGGTAGGTGTTACCGCCATCTAACGGGCTTAGGGTGCCCAGTGCCGTTAACTCATGGTTGCTGCTCACCACTTGCAATAAAAGGCTCTCGGCCATTGCTGCTTGTTCTGGGTTTAAAGCAACTTTAATGGCAGAAACGCTTATACTGCGCATATCATCAGCGGTAATGCCCATTTCTTCTGCCAGTGCATTGGCAGATACCGTAACTGCCCCTTGTAAACTATTGGGGCCGCTAAAGAGCATACTGCCTGTTACTGTTGCGGAAATGTCTTTTTCTATGCTAGAAGTTCGCGAACAACCTATAATGGCGCTTGCTATTATTATACTTAAGAAAAGTACTCTCATCAGAATTGGAATTATTTGTTCTAAAACCCAAATGTAATTTTAATTGTTTTTTCTCATTACAAAACCTATGGCCTTTCCCCCCCAATTTACGGCTAAACTACCAAGGCTTACCCTTTGCGCTACACATCTCTACTTGTGCTTTTGCGTTTATTGGTTTAAGGAAAAAGAGCGCGCTGGTGGCGCGCCTAACCCACTCGTCTCTATTTTATAACCACTGCAATAGGCAACAGGGTGTAGCTCATCTGTTTTTGGTGCGTAACGCCACGATCATCAGAAAAGTAAAAAATCGTCTTCTTTTCGGGCGGTATGCCGATAGATGATTCGCCAAGAGCAAACTTCAATTTTCGTGTATCCAGTTCAGAAACCGATGCTTTTTGTATGGCAATAACTTTGCTGGTTTCATCTATTACAAAGAGCAATATTTCTGACCGCATGCCTTGAATGCGCATTTGCTTAGACATTTCGGAAACTTCCAAATTTCCTGCAATAATCTGTTCTAGAGGTTCATTTCCCCAGAATATTCCAGTCAGGCCTTCATCCTTTACATCAATGCGATATTCAACCTGGCTATTTTGATTTTGATTTCGCGCCATTGCAATACCTGTACCACAACCAAGAATTTGCGTATTCCACACCACAGACTTTGTGCGCTTTATACCCCATCGGTTGGTTATTTCCAAATGGTCAATTTCACCGTTTTCTTTCCAGAAATAATCAATTTTGCGGTAACGTGCCGAGTCTTTGTTGAGGCGTAATTCCCGCTGCTTCCGATACAAGCCATTCGGCATTAAAGCATAGGTTTCCCATTTATAGCGGGTGGTATCACTTTGTGGATAGAAAGTAAAAATACGCTTGGGCTCAACCAATCCGGTAACTTTTGTGTATTGATAAAGTTGATACATCCGTTCATGAACTGGAAAATGATATTGCCACATTTCACGTTCGTCCTCATACGTAATGATCACACTAGAGTCGGCAATCTCCTCGGTACGTACAGTTTGAATTTGGCCATTTTCAGTATGCCATTGGCGATTTAGATAAATGGGCTTATAGCGCTTTTCCTCTGCATAATTTTCCCAACTAAAGCGATGACTCGAGGTATCCTGTCCTTGTAACAGCCAAACACGGTTAGTATCTCCATGCTGTTTCCGAATGGTTTTTCCGTCATTGTACGCGCTTTCAAAAATATATTCAGTGCTAATGCTTGAATGTTTTATGGTCGTTTTAGTTTGATCTGGGTACCATTCACGATGGTAGATTTCCCGCCCTAAACTATCATGCTGCCAATGGTCTGCGCTGGCGACTTTACCCTTTTCAAATCGTGTTTTTCGTTTTACATGACCCCCATAATACACTACAGTAAATGAACGTTCACCGTAAATTTCCGTGTTAAAATGATATGACGAATCGTTAGCTTGCCAAACCGTATCAGCATCAAAAGGGGTTTTGCGGGCGATTTGTTGGCCCTTTTGAAATCGGAAACGATAAACCGTGTCGTTTCCAGTTACCAACCATGCTTCACGCATTTTATCGTAGCCAGCTTCAAGCAGCGTCTTTTCTATTTCGGGGGATATTTGTTTTAGTTCTACTTGCGCAAATAGCAACTGCCGGGAAAGAAAAAATATAAGCCAAAGCAAATTTTTCATGAAGACAAATTAAACCAAGCTATTAATGTAACATCAAAGTACCCTAAAACATTCCAAAATGAAATATTATTTGGTTCTTATTTCTGTTTCATTCCTGTGTTTTTCTTGTAAAAAGAATGACGAAGTAAACATTCCTGTTGAAAACCAATACATCAATTTACCAACCACACCCTTTAACTACGCCAACCCAGATATTCCGGCTCATGTACTTAATGACCCCGGCCTTTTGGCCGCAGACAACACCCCATTTACCAACCCCGTAACAGATGCAGGTGCCACACTTGGCCGCGTCTTGTTTTATGATAAAAACCTGAGTAAAAACAAAACCATAGCCTGTGCCAGTTGCCACCAGCAGGCCAATGGGTTTTCAGACCCGTTGGTGCTTAGCGATGGCTTTGAAGGAGGTAAAACCGGTCGCCACAGCATGGGCCTAGTTAATGCACGCTTTTACAACAACGGTCGCTTTTTTTGGGATGAACGCGCAGCCAGCCTAGAGGCACAGGTCTTACTACCCATGCAAGACCCCGTTGAAATGGGCATGACGCTAGATTCTGTGGTTGGCCGCGTTTCAGCACTCCCGTATTATTCAACCCTGTTTACAGATGCCTTTGGCGATGAAACCGTAAGCGCGGAGCGCATCAGCCGCGCCCTGGCGCAATATGTACGGAGCATCATGAGTTACCAATCGCGATATGACGAGGGCCGTGCACAAGTGGCCAACCCCAACCAGCCTTTCCCCAACTTTACACAACAAGAAAATCAAGGCAAAAACCTGTTTTTTAATCCACAATTGGGTGGTTGTGCGGGGTGTCATGGCACTGAAGGTTTTGTAGCTCCCGGGCCCAGAAACAACGGGTTAGATGCTACAAATGTGGCCGACCAAGGCGTTGGCGGTAACTCTGGGAACCCCGCACAAGCAGGCCTTTTTAAATCGCCTTCTTTGCGAAATATCGCCTTGCGCGCACCCTACATGCATGATGGCAGGTTTAGCACCTTGTTAGAAGTTGTTGATCATTACAGTACAAACATTCAAGATAACCCCAACCTCTCTGCGCCATTACGTCAACCTGATGGCTCTATAAAACGAATGAATTTTACCGCCACAGAAAAGGCCGCACTAATCGCTTTTTTACAAACACTAACAGACCAATCGCTAGCAACAGACGAAAAATTTAGCGATCCGTTTAACCCTTAGTGGGCGCCAATGCATAAACCGTGGCTCTAACGTGCTGTGCCCACGCTTCGTGGGTGCGCTCTGGTGTAAACGTTGTATGCGCAACAGGCTTGCCAATGTGTACTTTGATGGTTTGATTGCGCTTTTTAAAAAACTCTCGTGGTAATAAAATGAGTTCTAAATTAAGGTCTATACCAAGGGCTCTGCGCATCTTAAAAATGGCATAAAACAGCTTTGAATTAACGCCTTCAAAGTAAATGGGCACTATGTTGCGTTGGTTTTCTATCGCCTTTTTAATGAAACTTTTTTGCCACGGGGCGTCTTGAATTTGGTGGTTGTATACACGCGACACCTCCCCCGCCGGAAAGTGTGTTATCGGCAATTCTGACGCATACATTTTGTTGAGTACGCGAATGCGCTCCTTACCCGATGATCCATACACATTAACCTCTGTGATAAACGGCCGCAACTGTGGTATGAGCATAAACGCGTCATTGGCAATAGCCGTTAGCTGGCCATAGGCAGAAGCAACGGTATGGGTGAGCACCAGGCCATCAAGAATACCAAAAGGGTGATTGGCCGCAAAGAAGCACCTGCCGTTTTCGGGCAAATTTTCTTTACCATAAACCTCAACCGTTAAGTTCATATCTTTAATCACAGCGCTTAAAAATGCCAGCCCAGAAACATTGTTATTCTTGTTTAACAGCACATTTAGCTCTTCCTGATGAATAACCTTTTTTAAGCGGTTAATCACAAAACGCGGAAGTTTTTTGAGCAGTTTAGAATCACTCTCGCGAATGCTTTTCTCTAAATCAACATACTGCTCGTTTCCTGTTTGCTGGTTCATTTTTCTGATAGCCTAATTTGGGGAAGAATCGTTTTTAAAACACGTGCATTACTCAGGCTAAAGTAATTCAATAATGAGCGCTGGTGCTTGCCCGTTATAATTGTTTCAGATATTGCGTAATTAGAGCATCTTTGCGCAAAATCAAACGCATGAATAGCCCTTTAGAAATGGGAGGGGTATCCTCTCAAATCGACAATGGCATTGCAACCATTGAATTTTTTCATCCTTTAAGCAACAGCCTTCCTGGTAAAGTTCTGGCACAACTGGCGCAGGCCATTACAGATGCTGGCAGCAATGATGCCGTTAAAGTGCTCATTTTACGCAGCGCAGGAGAACGTGCCTTTTGTGGTGGTGCCAGTTTTGAAGAGCTTATTTCTATTAAAGACCTAGATGAAGGCCAGCGGTTTTTTAGTGGTTTTGCCAACGTAATTAACGCTATGCGCACATGCCCAAAACTTATTATTGGCCGCGTACAGGGCAAGGCTGTTGGCGGAGGTGTTGGATTGGCATCTTCTGTAGATTATTGTTTTGCCACAAAACATGCCGCTGTAAAGTTGAGCGAACTTGCTGTGGGCATTGGGCCTTTTGTGGTTGGCCCGGCAGTAGAGCGCAAAGCCGGACTGAGCGGTATGAGCGCTATGGCCATAAACGCCACGCAATTTTTTGATGCCGCTTGGGCGCGAGAAAAAGGCATCTATACTGATGTTTTCGAGACCGTTGAAGAAATGGATGAAGCCATCGCAGCGTTGGCACTAAAACTCGCTGGCAGTAATCCGGAGGCTATGAAAGCGTTAAAAAGCATCTTTTGGCAAGGCACAGATCATTGGGACCAGCTGCTTGCTGAACGAGCCGCCATTAGTGGCCGATTGGTACTTTCTGACTTCACCCGATTAGCTATTGATAAGTTTAAAAACAAATAAATTTTTACCCTAACACAATAACGATGAAAAATCTTTTACTATCTATTTTTTTAGCCTTTGGCCTTATGGCACATGCTCAAAATGATTCGGCAACCGCTAAGGCTTGGGCGTGGAGTGGCTTATATAGTGCCAGCATGACACAAACCAGCCTGAGCAATTGGGCAGCGGGTGGTAATAACAACATCAACATTAATGGTCTCTTAAAGCAGATGGGGGTTTACACAAAAGGCCATTGGACCTGGTCTAACCTTCTTGAAGCCAACTTTGGCTACAACTTTCAACCCAACCTCAACAACAAAACTGATGATAGACTAGAATTTACCAGCAGGGTAGATCGACAGTTTGCGGAGTCTAAATGGTCTACCAGCGCATTCGCTAATTTCCGCACCCAATTTGCCGATGGTTTTAGCAAGCCAGAAGACACCGTGCGCATATCAACATTCATGGCGCCTGCCTACCTTACCTATGGTTTGGGTGCTACGTATAAACCCCGTAAAGGTTTCTCTGTGTACGTTTCACCTGTTACAGTTAAGCAAACTATTGTAATAGACGAAACGCTATCCGCCAACAATCAATTTTATGATCGGGCAGCACCAAATGTGCGTTCTTTAAGCAATGGCGGCACCTATCGTACAGAGATGGGGGGTTACTTAGACCTTATCTACAACAAATCTTTTTCACCTAACCTTGAAGTGGCTACCAAGCTCAACCTGTTCAGCAACTTTTTAGACAAACCGCAAAATATTGATGTAAACTGGGAAACCATTCTATTGATGAAAGTTTACAGCTACCTCACCGTAAGCCTACAATTGCAACTCATGTATGACCATGACATTAACGTGCGCTATGCTGGCGGTATTGAAACACCTGATGGCGCCTTTAACGCTCCGGGTACGCAGTTTAAGCAGATTTTGGGCGTAGGTGTTGCTTATACGTTTGGTGCTTATAAAAAGTAAACGCTAGATGTTTTGCCCGGTAGCATCGCGAAAAAACTCGCGTATTTGTGCCGAGGCTTCATAATACTTGAGTACGTTTTGTAAAAGCGCCTCTTGCGTTATTTGTGTTGCCGGTAAATTCGCCTGATAGTAAAATTGTTTATTAAACAACAACGGTTCAACCTCAGCCGCCGCTGCAAGATGCTTATCTAGGCGTTTGTTTTTTTCGCCCTTTAACCCGCCATAAAACTTTAAAAACTGCGGATCTGAATATGCTTTTTTAAAAGCCTCCAGATGGTCTGCAATGTGGTCGCGTACATCTGCCAACAAAGACTTGTCTGGCATATACAGGCCGCCATAAATGCCGATATGTTCTGGCGTTAACTCAAGGTAGAGGCCGGGGTATTCCATTTGTTTTCTGCCTCTTGGGGCAATTAACGCACTTACCTGTACTTTATATGGGGTTTTATCTTTTGAAAAACGGATGTCGCGATTAATACGGAAAATGCAGTCTTTGGGCTCGCAGAGCAATTCAGGCTCGTTCTTCCGCATTTCAGCAATCAAATCACCCACAAAGCGCTCAAAGGGTTTTTTAACTTCTTTCTCATAACGCTTGCGGTTGGCATCAAACCACTCTTTGTTGTTGTTGGCACCCAGTTCTTTAAAAAACGCAACAAATGCTGGCGTAAAGTATTGCATGACTTGTTTTTTATCTGGATAAAGGTAAGTTTATCTTCCCACCATTACAGCGCACAACCCAACTTGTATTGACTTTAGCAGTGATAAAAAATACGTTTGATAATTTTTAAAATTGATTTTTCTTTGAGCGTAGATAATAACACTACAACGATGACCACTACACTACGTCACTTCCTTGCCTTAATTTTAGCGAGCCTCTTTATTTCACCGCTTTTTGCCCAAGAAGAACCACGTACCATTACTGCAGATGATGGCACCTCTTTTACCTATAGGTTGCTTGATAATAGACCAGAAAATTTTTCAAAGTGGAGTGTTATTGGTGGTGGAATTTTTATGCTCAACGCTAAACACATCACACCAAAACTAACCGCCTTTAGTCAGTTTCAAATAACAAAAGGCCTGTATGTAAAGGGTGGTGCAGAATATGGCTTTCCCATTTCTCCAAACAATGTGGGCGATCTTGAGAACAAAGATTTACGTCAGTACCGCAAGTTCTATTTTAGTTGGCATGCTGTGGGAGGTGTGCGCTTATTCCATGATGTAAAAAAGAAGCCTGTTACCATCATTATTGATGAAAAGCCTGATGGTATACGCGATGGCGCTATGGTGACAAAGGTGTATTACCGCAATGAAAGGGTGGATGTTTCTCGCCATCTCAACCTACAAATAGGTGTTGACCAATGGCAGCGCAGATTGCCCGGAACACTCCCAACCTTAGAGAACATTAGCGGGGATGTAGACGCGCAAGGCAATCCGCTAGTTTACAGAGCCACAAACATAGAAAACACGAATATTCGCGTTGGCCTAGAATGGCGCACAACAACATTTAACATAAAAGAGATTAACGGTGAAAGCAAACCCGATTACCAAGACGTATCATTCTACTTTCATGCGCTCATCCCCACTGCCGCACCAAACGTAAATGTAGTGGCGCGCGGTGGCGATAACTTTGATTTTTCATATACCTATGAACCAGTAACAACCGGCTATTCGCCGTTAGAACTGACTAACTTCGGCTACCTTATAGGCATGACTGCTATAAATTCACATGACTTTTCTCGGAGAATGCTCTTTGGTTTTGAGCTCGGCCAACTCCCCGGCCCAAAGTCTACAAAGCCACGGTCTAATTTTTACTTCGGATTTAATTTTGGTCTCGGATTTGGTTCAAACTTGCGAAAACAGAAATAAGCACCAAGCCTGGTAACCCAAGCGCCTAACTGTTGGTAGAACCTATTCTTGAGAGGGTGGTTTTTACCTGAGATTTCGTTATGGGTTTACGATATTTGTGCTTCTTTAAAAACCCAATCTTATGAGCGATGTGGCGAATGTGACGACACAGCATGATGTAGATATTGACGTTTTGCTTTCGGCTTTCAAGAAAATGGCACTTGCCAAATGCATGACAGAGATTTATGAAGAAAACAAAGCCGTTACCGCAAAATATGTGCACGCCACTAGCCGCGGACATGAAGCCATTCAACTGGCCTGCGGCATGCAATTGCTGCCACAAGATTGGCTTTCGCTCTACTATCGCGATGATTCTTTTTTGTTGGCCATAGGTATGCGGCCGTATGATTTAATGCTGCAGTTAATGGCCAAGCGCAATGACCCGTTTTCTGGCGGAAGAACCTATTACAGCCATCCCAGCCTTAACGACCCAGACAAACCAAAAATCCCTCATCAAAGCTCTGCAACAGGCATGCAAGCCATCCCCACTACAGGTGTTGCAATGGGTATCGCCCTAAAAGAAATTTACAAACTAGAAGATCATCATACCAACCAAAAGCCCGTTGTTGTTTGTAGCATTGGTGATGCTGCCATGACAGAGGGTGAGGTTGCAGAGGCCCTCCAAATGGCCGCTTTGAAACAATTGCCCATCATTTATTTGGTGCAAGACAACGGGTGGGACATCAGCGCGACAGCCGCAGAAACGCGTGCACAAAATGCCGCAGAATACGCAAAAGGCTTTCACGGCATAGAAACCCGCAGCATAGACGGCACAGACTTTAGTACTTGTTGGCAGGTAATGCATGAGGTGATTGATACTGTGCGCAAAGAGCGCAGACCATTTTTGGTACACGCTACCGTGCCGTTGTTAAACCACCATACCTCTGGCGTGCGCATGGAGTTTTACCGCCATGACCAAGATGAACTTGCTGAAGCAAAAGGCAGAGATCCGTATCCTAAGCTTAGAGCTTTACTGCAAGCTAGGGGTGTTTCTGAAGATGATATTGTTACCATTGAAGAAGAGGCTTTTAATACCGTAAAAATCGATTTTAACGAGGCAATGAAGGCCGAAGATCCTCGGCCAGAAGACCTCTTAGACCACTATTTTGCACCAACCCCTGTTACAGAAGAAAAAGGCGTAAGAGAACCCGCGGGGCGCGAAAAAACCGTCATGGTAGACGCTGCACTTTTTGCCATAAAAGAACTCATGCACAAACATCCCGAAGCTGTACTTTATGGCCAAGATGTGGGTGCGCGTATTGGTGGTGTGTTTAGAGAGGCGGCTACATTGGCACAAACCTTTGGCGATGACCGCGTTTTTAATACGCCCATTCAAGAGGCTTTTATTGTGGGTAGCACGGTGGGCATGAGTGCCGTTGGGCTTAAGCCTATAGTAGAGGTACAATTTGCAGATTATATCTGGCCAGGATTAAACCAGTTGTTTACAGAGGTTTCTAGAAGCTGTTACCTGACCAATGGCAAGTGGCCTGTGAGCATGATTTTGCGCGTGCCTATTGGCGCTTATGGTTCTGGCGGCCCATTTCACAGCAGCTCAGTAGAAAGTGTGGTAACCAACATTCGTGGGGTAAAGGTGGCTTATCCAAGTACGGGCGCAGATTTAAAGGGGTTGATGAAGGCTGCTTTTTATGACCCGAACCCCGTGGTTATGTTAGAGCATAAGGGCCTGTATTGGAGCAAAATAAAAGGAACTGAGTTGGCCAAAACGATTGAGCCAGACGAAGAATACATCATCCCCTTTGGCAAAGGACGCATTGCCTTGCAGGCGCAGCAAAGCCACATAGATGCTGGTACATCTGTACTCATTGTTACTTATGGCATGGGGGTTTATTGGGGCTTAAATGCGGCCAAAGACCACCCTGGCCAGGTGGAGGTGTTAGACCTGCGCACGCTTATCCCTTGGGATCATGATTTGGTTTTTGCCCGCGCCAATGCACATGGGCGCATACTTGTGCTTTCTGAAGAACCCGATGGGCCAACTATTGGACGCGCCATAGCGGGAAAAATTCAGGAAGAGTGCTTTACGCAGCTAGACGCTCCTGTGGTATTTATGGGCTCTGTAGATACACCAGCCATACCGCTAAATAGCACTTTAGAAGCTACCATGCTGCCCAATGCAGAAAAGGTTAGCGCAAAAATCTCGGAAATGTTGGCTTTTTAAAAGGCGTTTATAGGCGTATTATGATATGATGTGTCCTCATTGGCAATGCCTATTGGCACCGCTGGTTGCTGCCCAAGCGTTTGGCTTTCCTGCCCCTTTAAAACCCATAGATTGTACCAGCCCTATCCCAGCATCATAGAGTTGGTAAGACGGAAAACGCGGATCAGAGTTATAATCCATGTGTACGTGAATATTACCTAATGCCTTGAGCTGTTCTGCCACTTTTACGGAGTATGCAACTTCATACCACAAACGGGTAAAGCGGTCTTTTGGGCGCGGTAGCGAAAACTTTGTGTACAACTCCCAAACACCACGGCCAACATCCCACAGGCAAATCACCGTAGAATATTTTACCGTTTTGCCGTTGGTTTTACTATCTGTGCCCACATATATTTCACCCTTTGGATGCTGGTTGAGCCAGCTTTTTACAAACAAAATGAAGTCGTTTACAGCTACGCCTCCTGAAGTGCGAAATATGAGCTTCTCGGGGTCAATATCTTCTGCATCAATCATATAGCCGAAAATAGGGAAGTGCACACGGAAAAGCAACAACCAAAGGCTACGCAGACTTCAATTTTTCGTTATCGCTATGTATCGCCAGAAGCTTGGGCTGAACAGTCTTTCTTATAAAGCCCGTACATCAACCGGCAAATGGTACAATTTCGGAATTCAATTCCAATATTGTACCCAATAAAATCTAAATCGCCCGTAAAATCTCCCCGGCCCTGTCTAGGGTTTCATCCTGCTTGGCAAAGCAAAAACGCAGCACGTGGTTGTGCACAGGCACATTGTAAAACACTGAAATCGGGATAGCTGCGATGCCGTGTTCTTCAATAAGGCGAATGGCAAAATCTGTGTCTTTTTCGTCACTAATTGCAGAATAGTCTAACAACTGAAAATAGGTGCCCGAACAGGGTAGCAACTTAAAACGCGACCCTTCTACGGCTGCTCTAAACCGATCACGCTTAGCCTGGTAAAACGCACTTATATTATAATTCTCTGGCCTTTGAAGGAATTCAGCAAATGCATATTGAATAGGCGCATTTACACAGAAAACCTCATATTGATGTACCTTTCTAAACTCTCGCATAAGGTTTTCTGGGGCAAGCACGTAGCCCATCTTCCAGCCGGTAACATGAAAGGTTTTACCAAAGCTAAATACAATGAAGCTGCGCTCTGCAAGTTCTGGCCTCGTGGCAATACTAACGTGTGGTTGGTCATCAAAGGTGATGTGCTCATACACCTCATCACTTAACAGCAAAATATTGCTGTTTTTTACCAGTGCCGAAAGCTGGTCTAAATCTGTTGCCGAAAGCACCGCACCTGTTGGGTTGTGCGGAGAGTTTATGATGATGAGCCTGGTGCGCAGAGTGATCATCTTTTTTACCTCATCCCAGTCTATATGATAATCTGGATGCTTCAGTTTAACATACACCGGGATGCCACCATTTAATTCTACAAAAGGGGCATAGCTATCATACGCTGGCGTAAAAATGAGTACCTCGTCTCCTTCTCTTATTAGGCTAGAGATGGCTGTAGCAATACCTTGTGTGCCACCAGCGGTTATGGTAATTTCAGTGTCGGCATCGTAACTAAGGCCATATAAACGCGCTACCTTTTGGCTAATGGCCTCGCGTAATGCTGGCACACCCGCAAGTGGTGCATACTGATTTTTGTCGGCTAGCATAAACTTGTTTACCAGGCCAATTAATTCCCGCGAAGCCGGAAAATCTGGAAACCCTTGAGACAGATTCAAGGCATTATGTTGTTGCGCTAACGCGCTCATTTTGGTAAAAATGGTGGTGCCTATCTGAGGCAGTTTACTCGTTAAAGAGCCTTTATATTCCATATTTTGTTTAAAGATTAGGCAGAAAAAACCCCGCACGTGCGGGGTTTAGGTAATAACTTTTTTTAGGCCTTTACTTGGCCGTAGTAATTGATGCTGATAAGAAATCGCGGTTCATGCGGGCAATGTTCTCTAGGCTGATGCCTTTTGGACATTCTACCTCGCAAGCGCCGGTATTGGTACAATTACCAAAACCTTCTAGGTCCATTTGATTAACCATATTTAGCACGCGTTCTTTGGTTTCTGGCTGCCCTTGGGGCAACAGGCTAAACTGGCTAACCTTTGCACTTACAAACAGCATGGCACTTGAGTTTTTGCAGGTTGCTACGCAGGCGCCACAACCAATACACGTTGCCGCATCAAATGCGCGGTCTGCGTCTTCTTTAGGCACCGGTATGGCGTTTGCATCTAAGGTATGGCCACTGGTGTTTACAGAAATATAACCCCCTGCTTGCTGTATGCGATCAAAAGCGCTGCGGTCAACCATAAGGTCTTTAATAACCGGGAATGCTTTGGCGCGGAAAGGCTCAATATAAATGGTATCTCCATCATTAAACTCGCGCATGTGCAATTGGCAAGTTGTAATCCTGCGGCCTGGACCATGCGGTTCGCCATTGATAAACATTGAGCAAGAACCACAGATACCCTCACGACAGTCGTGATCAAATACCACAGGCTCTTGTCCTTTTTCGATTAGCTGTTCGTTAAGTACATCCATCATCTCAAGAAACGACATATCATCGCTTACATCGCTGATGCTGTAATCAACCATTTTACCTTTCTCTTTTGGGCCGTTTTGGCGCCATATTTTAAGTTTAAGATTCATCTTTTGCTTTTTTAGTCAGCTTTGAATGGTACGCGTTCTACGTTAAACCTACTTGTAGCTGCGGGTTACTAGTTTCACATTTTCAAATACGAGATCTTCTTTATGAAGTTTGCTCAATCCTGGATCGCCATTTACATGCTCCCAAGCGGCAACATAAGCATATTCATCATCTCTGCGTGTAGCTTCGCCTTCTTCCGTTTGGTATTCTTCGCGGAAATGGCCGCCACAACTTTCATTGCGATCTAAGGCATCAATACACATCAGCTCACCCAATTCCATAAAGTCTGCCACGCGCATGGCTTTTTCTAGCTCTTGGTTAACGCCATCGGCATTGCCAGGCACTTTAACCTCCTTATAAAATGTTTCGCGTAGTTTGCGTATATCGGCGATTGCCTCTTTCAGGCCTTGTTCGCTACGGCTCATGCCGCACTTATCCCACATAATTTTACCAAGCTCTCTGTGAAATGAATCTACAGACTTGGTTCCGTTGTTAGAGATAAAGCTCGAGATTTTAGCGCGTACTGCGTTTTCTGCCGCTTCAAACTCTGGTAAATCTGTAGAAATTGATCCAGTGCGGATGTCATCAGCCAGATAATCGCCCACTGTATAAGGAATGACGAAATAACCATCTGCAAGGCCTTGCATCAATGCAGAAGCTCCAAGACGGTTGGCACCGTGATCACTAAAGTTGGCTTCACCAAGCGCAAAACAACCCGGCACGGTAGTCATCAGGTTATAATCTACCCACAATCCGCCCATGGTATAGTGTACGGCAGGGTAAATCATCATTGGTTCTTTGTATGGGTTGCTTGCCGTGATTTTTTCATACATCTGGAAAAGGTTGCCATATTTGGCCTCAACCACCTTTTCGCCAAGAGCACGTACCTGTTCTTTGGTAGGATTGTGAATACCCTGTAGGTGCGCCTGCTCTTTACCATAACGCATTATGGCGGCAGCAAAATCAAGGTAAACAGCTTCTCCTGTTTTATTTACACCGTGGCCAGCATCACAGCGCTCTTTGGCTGCACGCGATGCTACGTCTCGTGGCACCAAGTTTCCGAAACTCGGGTATCTACGCTCTAGGTAATAGTCGCGGTCTTCTTCTTTTAAGTCGTTAGGATGCAGCTTTCCAGCGCGGATTGCCTCCGCATCTTCTTTCTTTTTGGGCACCCAAATGCGGCCGTCATTACGCAAACTCTCACTCATTAAAGTAAGCTTACTTTGGTATTGACCAGAAACCGGAATACACGTTGGATGTATTTGTGTAAAACACGGGTTGGCCATTAAGGCGCCCTTTTTATGTGCTTTCCATGCGGCAGTTACATTGCTACCCATGGCGTTTGTTGACAAGAAAAACACATTTCCATAGCCTCCAGAGCAAAGCAATACAGCATGTGCACTGTGGCGCTCTAGTTCTCCTGTTACCAAATCTCTGGCAATGATGCCGCGTGCTTTACCGTCAACAACCACAAGGTCTTCCATTTCGTGGCGGCTGTACATCTGCACCTTGCCTTTGGCAATTTGGCGGTTTAATGCAGAATAAGCGCCCAATAACAGCTGCTGGCCTGTTTGTCCTTTGGCATAAAAAGTTCTACTTACTTGCACACCACCAAAAGAGCGGTTATCTAATAGCCCGCCATAATCACGTGCAAAAGGCACGCCTTGAGCAACACATTGGTCAATGATACTTGGAGAAACCTCTGCAAGTCTGTATACATTGGCTTCGCGGCTGCGATAGTCACCACCTTTAACAGTGTCATAGAATAATCTGAACACAGAGTCACCATCATTCTGATAGTTCTTAGCAGCATTTATTCCGCCTTGCGCGGCAATACTATGGGCACGTCTAGGGCTGTCTTGAAAACAAAATGCTTTTACATTATACCCAAGCTCTGCTAAAGAAGCGGCTGCAGATGCGCCTGCAAGACCCGTTCCAACCACTATAACATCTATTCTGCGTTTGTTGGCTGGGCTAACCAGGCGTATGTGGCCTTTGTGGTTTTCCCATTTACTCTCTATTGGTCCTGAAGGTATTTTAGCGTCTAATTTTATCATGGGAAGTACTTGATTTAGTGGTGAGTAAAGTGATGAAAAAGCGCAATGAAGATAAAGCCTGCAGGAATAGCAATGGCGTAAATCTTACCGACTTGTTGAATTATTGGGGTGTATTTAGGATGGCGCCAGCCCATGCTTTGAAAAGCAGACTGAAACCCGTGTAACAAATGCAATGAAAGAAACACAAAGGTGATCACATAAACGGCTACCCGCCATATATCGCCAAACTTGTGAACCATTTCTTCATAATAACGCGTGGGGTTAGGCGTATTCATTTGAATGTACTTATAATTCATCTCTGGCGCCCAAAAGTCCCACAAGTGCACGGCTAAAAAGCCCAGTATAAAAAGCCCACTGAACAGCATGTTACGGCTTACCCAGCTGGCATTGGCCTCGCCCTTATTCATGGCATACTTGGTGGGGCGGGCACTTCTGTTTTGGGCCTCGAGTACAAAACCCATGGTAAAATGAAAAACAACACCAAACATAAGTATGGGTTGCAACACAAATTGCACCACGGGGTTGGTACCCATAAAGTGGCTTATTTCATTAAATGTTTCTTCTCCAAACACTGAAGAAAAATTGATCACAAAGTGCTGCAGCAAGAATACAAGCAAGAAAAGTGCAGACAATGACATAGCTATTTTACGCGCTATGGATGTTTTAATTACTGACATACGGATTAGCTGAAATTAAACAGTTACAATATCTTAGGGGCCAGCAAAAATAAACTGAAATCATTCGCTATTAGAAACGATTTTTATTTAGAACTGTTCAAAATTAATTCTATGCGCTATCAGCAACTCCCCAAAGAAATCTTCATCAACAACAGAGAACGCTTTGTAAAGCACCTCAAGCCAAGAAGCCTTGCAGTTTTTAACTCAAATGATATTTTTCCCACTTCGGGAGATGGCACCCTACCCTTTAAGCAAAGTGCTGATATTTTTCACCTAAGCGGCATAGATCAAGAAGAGAGCATCCTTGTGATTTTTCCTGATGCCTACAAAGCTGAGCACCGCGAAATGCTCTTTTTAAAAGAAACCAATGATCATATCGCCATTTGGGAAGGTGCCAAACTCTCTAAGCAACAAGCCTTTGAGGTAAGCGGCATTAAAAACGTTTTCTGGCTTACAGATTTTGAGCGCATTTTTAAAGAGGTTATGAGCCATGCAGAGTGCGCTTATTTAAATACCAATGAACACCTGCGCGCCACCATAGAGGTTGAAACCCGAGAGGCAAGGTTTGTAAAATGGTGCAAAGAGCACTACCCATTGCATGAGTATGAGCGCGCAGCACCCATTATGCACCAAATACGCGCCATAAAAAATGAGCATGAAATAGCTGTGATGCAAAAAGCGGCTGACATCACCACTAAAGGCTATGACCGCATCTTAAAATTTATGAAGCCCGGCGTGTGGGAATATGAATTAGAAGCCGAGTTCATGCACGAGTTTTTGATGAATCGCAGTCGCGGATTTGCCTATACGCCTATTATTGGTGGCGGATTTAACGCTTGCGTGCTTCATTACATAGAGAATAACGACCAATGCCAAGATGGCGATTTAGTGCTGTTTGATGTTGGTGCCGAATACGCCAACTATGCCTGTGATGTTACCCGCTGTTTTCCGGTAAACGGGAAATTCACTGAGCGCCAAAAGGAGATTTACAATGCCGTATTACGTGTAAAGCGTGGTGCCGAAAAGCTACTTTACGTGGGCAATAATCTGGTAGATTACCACAAAGGCGTGGGCGAACTCATGACCAAAGAGCTGGTAGATCTCAAACTCATAACCATAGATGATGTGAAGAACGAGGACCCCAATTGGCCAGCCTATAAAAAATACTTTATGCATGGCACCAGCCATTATTTAGGCATTGACGTGCATGATGTTGGCCTTTGGACGGGCAAAATTGAAGAAGGCATGGTATTTACCTGCGAACCGGGCATATACATTCCAGAAGAAAAATTGGGCATACGCATTGAAGATGATCTCGTTGTTACTAAAAACGGGTTAATCAATTTGACT
>CAYQDW010000050.1:0-18151 GCA_964416385.1 uncultured Cryomorphaceae bacterium
CGGCTGCCTAGAGCGCTCCGAAAGCATTCGGAGAGGTCTCCGATATTCTCCACAACAAGGCAACTCAATTTTGGGTGGCTCTTTTTATTCTTCCTTGTAAAGTCGTATCGCCAAAAGCATTATTTATTCCTTATGATAGTTGGTTGGTAATTTTTGGCACGATTATTCGTTTTATGTTTTCCAAAATCAAATGATATGAAAAAGATATTCTTAATCGCAGTTATGCTCATTACAGGGATTACTGTAAGCCAAGCGCAAAACCCATCTACTTGGGGTGTAAGAGGAGGATTCAATTTTCCTATGAATGGTTTTAGCTTTGAACAAGCTGGTAATAACATCAACTCTATCTTTTTAGAAGACAAGCTTGCTAATGGATGGCATGCTGGTCTTTACGGGCGCGCATATCTCAGTTCTCAATTCTACGTAGGTGCAAACTTGTTATACCTCAACAGAAGTAATAATTTAACTGGGAAAACCGCAAACAACGAGGATATCAATCAAAATTTTAATAGCTCTGGCAGTATGCTAGACTTGGTTGGCGGTATTAAAGTTTTGAATTTAGTGCGCGTGCAAGGCGGCCTTAATGGTATGGTATATTTTGATAATTCATGGCAAGATACCTTCAACACATTTGGTGCTGGCTACACATTTGGCGTTGGAGTTGACATCTGGAAATTTGCGCTTGATGTTTCATACTACGGCTCATTTAAAGAGCATCAAGGCAGTTGGAACGGTATTCCATTAAGCTATAACCGTTCTGATTTACTGGTGAGTTTAGGCATCGCGCTATAGGCTTAACGAATAATTAACAACTAACCCAATACCTTTTTGTTGAAAATCACGTCTATATAAATGACGCATTTAAGCTCGCGTTTCTAGTAGGTAGTTTGTGTTAAGCGGTCGTTCTTAAAAATGTGTCACATAAAAACTAAAACGTGGGGAAAGCTCTGGCAGAAGTGCCAGAGCTTTTATTTTTTTGGTACACCCAAAGCGCTTATTGCAATCTTTTAGCCAAAATTTCATTGGTGTTTTCAATGGCCTTTTTCAACTTATAGTCACCCCAATTTTGGCCGTAATATTTATTTAGATACTCGTCTAGTTTTCTGATGACGATTAAATTATACAACCCCTTTATTTTTCCAATACTGCTTTCTGTGATAGAGCGTAAACTGAGTGAAAAGCTCCCATCTAAATACTGTATATAGTGCCAAATACCTGAAGGCATAAACAGTGTTTCACCGGGTTCTAAGTCGCAGAGATATCCTTTTGCATACTTTAAGGCAGGATATTTTTCAAAATCAGGATTCATCAAATCTGCCGCGCTATGCGTAGTAAACGGTATTTTATACAAATATTTGGTTTGATCTTGATCAAAAAGTACGATGCGCTTTGTTCCTCCAAATTGGGAGATAAAAACGTGTGATAGGTCTATATCATAATGAAGTCTAACATCGCCCCCCGCGGCACCAAAAAACATATAGGGATAGTCTTTTACGTAAGAATCAATGATTTCGGTGAAGTCAAAGTCTTTTAAAAGCGAAGGTTCTAATTTAAAAGGGTTAAAAAGGAATATGCGTAAATCTGAAGGTTCTCCGCGTTCAACAATATCTAAATATTCAGAGAAAGGGACTTCTTTAACTGGAGGCATTTCTATTCGCGTTGGCTCATTATCCAACCATTTGCCATATAATTTAACTTTATGCTTGCCTACCTTTTCGCGTAAGTAGTCATAAGTCCACTTTTCTAGGGCGGGCCAATTAGCCGTATACTTCTTTAATTTAACAGGAATTCCGGGTTTAACGTAGCGCTCAACAAACTCTTTTCTGGTGATGTCATCTACCACATCTACCGGCACTAAATGGAGTTTTTCTACACCCATAACCTTTAATTTCTAGAACAAATGTAGCAAGGTTTAATATATGTCTAACCGTAATTGACTTACAGTTTAATGCATACGTTTTTCGCTTCGGTAAAAAACTTCAAAGCTTCAAACCCGCCCTCACGGCCAACGCCACTGGCCTTCATGCCGCCAAATGGCGTGCGCAAATCGCGAACCAACCAGCAATTAATCCAAATAATACCGCTGTGCAGATTAGCGGCTACACGATGGGCACGCTTTAGGTTGCTTGTCCATATCGTTGCTGCTAGTCCATAAGTGGTGCTGTTTGCCATTTGCAATACTTCTTCTTCAGTATCAAAGGGCATGAGCGTAACCACTGGACCAAAGATCTCTTCTTGATTGGTACGGCATGTAAAAGGCAACCCTTCAATTATTGCTGGTGATAGATAGTAGCCATCTTTATGTTCTCCGGATAATATTACGCGCTCACCTCCACAGAGCACCGTACCGCCTTCTTCTTTTGCAAGTTGCACGTAACTGAGCACTTTCTGCATATGGGGTTCTGAAACCACAGCACCTACGCGGGTATCCTCTGCCGTGGGCGGACCAACTTTTAATGCTTTTACTTTTTCTACAAAAGCATCACGAAACTTTTCATAAATCGGTCTTTCAACAAAAATGCGCGAACCACAAAGGCAAATCTGACCTTGATTGGCAAAACTTGAACGTACTGTGGTGGCAAGTGCATCATCAAAATCGCAATCGGCAAATATGATGTTTGGATTCTTACCACCAAGTTCAAGACTTAGCTTTTTAAACATTGGGGCTGCAGTACGAGCAATGGTGGCACCTGTAGTTGTACCTCCTGTAAAACTAATCATTGGTACATCTTTGTGGGCTGTGATGGCCGCACCAACTTTTCCTCCCAGACCATGTACGATATTCAAAACACCGGCTGGCATGCCGGCTTCTATGCAAAGCTCTGATAACAGATAGGCCGTAAGTGGTGTGATTTCACTGGGTTTGGCTACTACCGTGTTGCCGCTTGCTAATGCCGGAGCAATTTTCCAGGTGAAGAGATACAACGGCAAATTCCAAGGGCTGATGCAACCAGCAACGCCAATGGGCTGACGTAATGTGTAGTTAAACCCTTCTGCCCCCATGCTGTGGCTTTCACTAGCTTCATGCAAAATGGCGGTAGCAAAAAATGCAAAATTGTCTCGCGCCCGCGGAATATCTACACTGCGCGAAAGCCAAAGCGGTTTACCGTTATCACGGCTTTCCGCTTCTGCCAGGCGTTCCAGATTTTCTTCTATCAAATTAGAAACCCGCATAAGGATGGCGGATCTGTCCTTTACAGACATGGCACTCCAAGCAGGAAACGCGTTGCGCGCAGCTTCAACAGCAAGATTTACATCGCGTTCATCGCTATCAGGCAGCGTGCCAAAAACTTGACCATTAGCTGGGTTAATATTGTCTAAGTATGCGCCACCTATGGGCGCTACAAGTTTGCCGTTTATGTAATTCTTGATGTTCATTTTATGACCTCACCCCCCCGGCCCCCATTCTCCGCCTTAGGCAGAAGAGCGCGCCAGCGGATTTTACTTTTTACAATGATCCTGTTCTGCCGCCATCTACAGGCATGTTAATGCCATTAATATAACTCGCTGCCGGACTGGCCAGAAATGCCACGGCATTGGCCACCTCTTCAGGCTTGGCAAAGCGCCTCATTGGTACTGCTGCGGCCATATCAGCTGCAACTTTATCTATGCTTCTGCCTGTTTTTTTAGCATTATTGGCAATTATGCTGGTTAACCGCTCGGTTTCTGTAGCACCGGGCAACACATTGTTTACCGTAATGTTAAACTGCCCTACCTCATTAGCCCAAGTCTTACTCCAGTTGGCTACCGCACCGCGAACGGTATTGCTAACGCCTAAACCACCTAAAGGTATTTTTACTGAGGTTGAAATCACATTAATGATGCGGCCATAGCCTGCTTTTTTCATTCCTGTCAGGCAAAGCTGAGCCAAGTTTTGGTTGTTGATTAGATGATTACTAAAGGCTGATTCAAAAGCCTCTGTAGTTGCTTCGGTAATCGGGCCACCGGGAGGGCCACCTGTATTATTTACCAAAATGTGGATAGGATTTTGAGCGACAAAATCAGCCACAACCTTTTTTACAGCATTGGTGTCTTCAAAATCAGCCACCAAATACCGATGTCTGCCACCTTCTTTCTGAGACAGAGATGCGAGTGCTCCAATTAATCTTTCTTCATTACGTGCCAACAGCACAACATTAGCGCCCAATTCTGCGAGTGCTTTGGCACTTGCCAAGCCTATTCCCTGGCTACTACCACATACCAGGGCCGTTTTTCCGGTTAAATTCATGTCCATAACCGCGAAAGTAACGTTTTTGCATGTGCTTATTTTGAGTTAATTTGGCGAGAAATAATCCGACTTGCTATGGCTATTGCTCCACCCTTTAATTTCAAAAAATGGCTTGATGAAAACAGACATCTGTTAAAGCCGCCTGTTGCAAACAAGAATCTGTATCCGCAAAGTGAAGATTACATTGTAATGGTGGTAGCAGGCCCAAACGCCCGCAAAGATTATCACTACAATGAAACCGAAGAGTGGTTCTATCAATTAGAGGGCAACATCACGGTTAAGATACAGGAGGATGGCAAGGCCAGAGAAATACATTTGGGTCCTGGCGATATGTTCTTATGCCCAGCCAATACCCCACACAGCCCGGGCAGGCACGAAGGCAGCATTGGCTTGGTGGTTGAGCGTGTGCGTGAAGGCCGCGGATTTAAAGATGGCCTGATGTGGTTCTGCGATAATTGCAACCACCAACTCTACGATGTACGCTTTGAACTGCAAAACATCGAAAAAGATTTTCTGCCCCACTTTAAACACTTTTATGGCAGCGAAGATTTGCGCACCTGCAAAAGTTGCGGACATGTAATGGAGACCGACCCTCGGTTTGTTTAATAGCTTTAACTGCAGCCCACCTTTCTTATCATTTAAAATGATGTAAAACGAGGCGCAGCATAATTTGTAAAAACAAACGCCTGATCGTTTATTAGTTGATTTGAAATATCTTTTGGGCAACGCATAAAAGCCCCAAAGGAGCAAGTTGACTATACGTAAAAGCGTGGCGATTTATATCGAACTCGAGCTATTTTAATTCAATTTCTCCGCCAGCTTGGCCATGACTTTTTTGGGTGATTTGCCTTCGTACAACACTTTGTAAACGGCACTGGCAATGGGCATCCTTACTTCATGTTCTTTGCGCACCAAGCGGATGAGCTTGGTAGCGTAATACCCTTCGGCAATCATGTTCATTTCTAACTGGGCGCTGCGCACCGTATAGCCTTTACCAATCATATTACCGAACATACGGTTGCGGCTAAACTGGCTGTAAGCGGTTACAAGCAGGTCGCCCAAATAGGCGCTGTGGTTAATATCGCGTTTAAGCGGATGCACAGCCTTCATGAACTTCTTCATTTCACGGATGGCATTGCTCACCAAAACCGCTTGAAAGTTATCGCCATAACCTAAACCGTGGTAGATGCCGGCAGCCAAAGCGTAAATGTTCTTTAACACCGCTGCGTACTCTGTACCATAAATGTCATCTGTGGTGGTGGTGTTAATAAAATCGCAGCGCAAGCGGTCCGCCATAAACGCTGCCTGCACAGCGTCTTGGCTGGCAATGGTGAGGTAACTGAGGCGCTCAAGGGCAACTTCTTCAGCATGGCACGGGCCGGTTATTACGCCAATGTGCTCAATGGGCACATCGTAGTGTTTGTTAAAGAACTCACCAACAATCTCATTTTCATCTGGCACAATTCCCTTAATGGCCGAGAAGACAATTTTATCCTTAAGCGGCACCTGAAGGTCTTTAAGGGCATCTTTTAAAAAAGCTGAAGGCACGGCAAAAATGATGTGCGTGGCTTCTTCAACTATGTGATTGATATCTGTGTCAATATCAATGTTCTCGGTGGCCAATTCTACACCAGAGAGATAACGCGGATTACTGTGTGTGCGCTTAATCTCCATCACCGTATCCGGATTGCGCATCCACCAACCCACATAATCATTATTCTCGGTGAGAATTTTTACGATGGCAGTGGCCCAACTTCCACCGCCTATTACGGCAACTGCGTAGTCTTTATCGGCTTTTTTTGGCGTCATTAAAATGTGAGTTCTGTTTCGCGCTTCTCGCCTTCACGCAAGTAAACAATCTTAACCTTATCTCCTTTTTTAAAGGCTGAAAGTGCATTCATGTAGGCGTAAATGTCTGCAATCACAAAATCCCCAATTTCAGTGATGATGTCGCCTTTTTGTAATCCGGCTGCGGCGGCTGGTTTTTCTGGGGTAACCCCGTCAATACGCAGGCCGCCATCTTCATAAAGATAATCAGGCATCACCCCCATTGTTACGCTAAACGCGGGTACGCTCCTTGAAGTTTCCTTTTTTGTTTCTCTAAACTCTAGTTTAATCTCTTGGTCTACGGCATTAAGCACCGCTAAAATAACGCCCATTACATGGCCAATACCTTTATAATTTAACTTGTCAGCGTCATCACTTGGCTTGTGGTAGTCATCATGGCTTCCGGTAAAAAAGTGCAAAACAGGAATACTTTGGTTGTAAAAGCTTGTATGGTCACTTGGTCCTATGCCAGATGGGTCTAGTTTAAACTCCAAGCCATCACAGACTAAGGCTTCAAAAACTTCCTTCCACTGTGCTGCTGTACCGGTACCAGACACTTGGAGCATCCCATCGCGTAGTCTGCCCACCATATCCATATTTACCATAAATGCAATTTGCTCTAAATCGTAAGTGGGTTGTTTTACAAAGAAATTACTCCCCAGCAAGCCTCTTTCTTCTGCACTAAATGCAATGAATAAATAATTATGTCCGTTAAGGTTTTGCTTTGTACCCAAATGATCTGCCAGCGCGAGCATGGCCGCGGTACCAGAGGCATTATCATCAGCGCCATTATGAATAGCATGTTCACCCACGGCACGAGACCCTTCTCCGCCCCAACCTAAATGGTCATAGTGCGCGCCAATAACTATGGTGGTTGGTTTACCGTTATCTACGTAACCAATTACATTATAGGCGGCAACATTTACTTCGCTTTGCTGTACGGAAAAAGAAACTTGCTTGCTCTTTTTAAGTTTAGCTGCAACTTTATCATCAGCCAAGAAAAGAACGGGTATGCCGGTGCTGCGTATGGCGCGGTAAGACGTTTGTGGGTCATTAGCCATTTCTCCTAAATTAACAAGAATAACCCCTATGGCGCCTTTGCCTTTGGCGAGTTCTATTCTTGCATTTAGATCATGATAGCGCACGTATTTGCTGTGTGGATGGATGCCATCAGGTGAAGAAACATCCATAACGGCTATTTTACCAGTAAGATCTTTTATTTTTTTATAATCGTTATAGTCATTTTCTGGGCTATTAATGCCAAACCCCACCCATTGGGTTTTTGCCATTGCCTGGCCATTTGCGCTTTGCAAAACAGCAAAATACTGGTTGTTAAGTGTTAAAGTATCTGCCGAAACCACCAAATAAGTTTGGTCTACTTGTACACGCACGGGTTCTGGCACCATAAAGCGCTGGTAAAAAGAACTCGCTTCGCCCATAGGTATAAGGCCGGCTTTGGTCATGCGCTTGGCGATATATTCTCGTGCAACATCCATGCCCGCGGTGCCGGGTGCACGTCCTTCTAAACGATCATCAGCTAAAAATTCAACATCGGCACGTATTACCTCTATTACCTCACGCGCAGTGGTAAAACAGTCTTGGGCCGAAGCCGACAAGATTGTAAAGGAGGCGAA
Organism: uncultured Cryomorphaceae bacterium; assembly: GCA_964416385.1. Lineage (GTDB taxonomy): Bacteria > Bacteroidota > Bacteroidia > Flavobacteriales > Schleiferiaceae > JAUHWL01. The sequence continues at coordinate 7,690 of CAYQDW010000050.1, forward strand.
AACAAACAGAATATACTTCATCATAACAGCATGTACATTTTAAATTGAAGGCGCAAAGATAAGGCTGAACAAGGTTTACCATGCCCACCTTTGTAATCATCAGTGGTTTTGTAAATAACCGCCCGTTGTTCAGGTATTTGCGAAGCTTTCTTACCTTCGCCCCGCTTAGTGTACTTTTTACAATTACTATCTGTTTATGAGCCAAAGCCGTGTTTTAATCAGTGGTGTAGACCCATGTATTGATGGCGGTGCTTATGCTGCCAAAACGACCATCGGAGCAACCTTTGTTGTTGAGGCCGATATCTTAGCAGACGGGCATGATCAGCTAGCGGGCTGCTTGCTGATAAAACATGATCGCGACAAAAAATGGACTGAAATACCTTTAAAACCAAGTACAAACGACCGTTGGTTTGCTGAGGTTGCCATTGAAAAGCAAGGTGCTTACACCTATACCCTTGAGGCGTGGATAGATCATTTGCAAACGTGGCAATATGGCTTGCGCAAAAAAGCGGAAGCCGGCTTAGACGTACATGTGGAGCTGCAAGATGGTTTGCCACGGCTAGAACGCCTTGCTGCTAAATGTTCTGGCCAAGAGAAAAACATTGTGCAAGCCGTTATCAAGGCCATAAATACGCCTAAAAGCTATAACGAGGCCATAGATTTAGCTTGTAGCGATGCGCTTGCTGCTTGCATTGCCAAACATCCCCTAAAAGAATTTGCCACGCACTATGGCCAAGAATTAAAACTTTGGGCAGATCGGCCTAAGGCTGCATTTAGTGCATGGTATGAGCTTTTTCCGAGATCTACCAGCCCTGACCCAAGCCGTAGTGGCTCCTTAAAAGATGTGGCACTACAACTACCACGTATTGCCAGCTTAGGTTTTGATGTGCTGTATATGCCGCCCATCCATCCGGTTGGCGAGAAAAATAGAAAAGGAAAAAACAACAGTGTTACCGCACAAAGCGGAGAACCCGGTAGCCCTTGGGCCATTGGCAATAAACATGGCGGACATAAAGCTATTAATCCAGATTTGGGTACTATGGCAGATTTTGAAGCGCTGGTAATTGCCGCCCAAGAACACAATGTTGAACTTGCGCTAGACTTTGCCCTGCAATGTGCGCCAGACCATCCTTATGTTGCAGAACATCCAGAATGGTTTGTTTGGAAGAGTGATGGCACCGTACAGTATGCTGAAAATCCGCCCAAAAAATACCAAGACATCCTCCCCATTAATTTTGAAACACCAGATTGGAAAAACCTTTGGGATGAGCTTTTGAGCATTGTGTTTTTTTGGGCAGAGAAAGGCATTCGTATTTTTAGGGTTGATAATCCGCATACCAAACCCATAAACTTTTGGCACTGGCTCATTGCAGAAACGCATAAAACCTATCCTGATTTTATCTTTCTGTCTGAAGCATTTACGCGACCAAAAATAATGCATGCCTTGGCCAAAGTAGGGTTTAGTCAAAGCTATACCTATTATACTTGGCGTAACACAAAGGCAGAATTAAACGCCTACATGACCGAGCTTAGCCAGGGCGAGGGTCGCCATTACTTCCGCCCAAATTTTTGGCCAAATACGCCCGACATTAACCCTTACCCTTTGCAAAGTGGTAATGAGAATATCTTTTTAAGTCGCCTTTTTTTAGCAGCAACACTAAGCAGCAACTACGGCATTTATGGACCCGTGTATGAGTTTTTTGAACACGAAGCCATTCCCGGAAAGGAAGAATACCTGAACAGCGAAAAATATGAAGTACGCCATTGGGACTGGGATAAAACAAACCGCCTTACTGCGCTCATTCAACGGTTAAACACCATACGAAAAGAAAATTCTGCCTTTCAACAAACCAACAACTTTACCGCGTGTAGCATAGACAATGAGCAATTGTTTGCCTATTTTAAACACGATGCAAAAGCAGGTAACTACTTTTTATGCGTGGTGAATTTGGATGCCTATGCCACCCAAAGTGGCTGGGTAGAAGTACCTTTGGAGTTGTTGCCAAGCACCACTACAAAATATGTGGTTGAAGACTTGGTTACAGGCAATAGCTATAACTGGGAGAAAGCGTGGAATTATGTTGAGCTACGGCCACAACTGCCCTTCCACATTTTTAAAATTCATCTATAAAAACCGCTCATGGCAAAGCCAATGCAGATAGACCAACCTTGGTTAACAGCAGAACTCACAGATGCTTTTTGGCAAGAATTGGCCACTGCGCACATACCTAAATACACCTTGGCTTGCCGTTGGTTTGGCGCAAAAAGCGCTGCCATCAAGCGTTTTGATATCATATTAAAAGAACGCGTAGGCAACGAAGATTTTACCGCCTACTTACTTTTTGTTGAAGTAGTGTTTCAGTCCGCATATACAGAAACCTATTTTTTACCCATCTCTTTTGTGCCAACGGCCAATAAGCCAGAAAAAGGTTGGCGCCTTTGTGAGGCCACCTGTGGCAACACTTCAGGCTATTTGGTTGATGCGCTTAGCCTGCCAGCCTTCCGAGCGTTTCTGTTTACCCAAATGACTGGGCAGCGCACCGTGGCACTACAATCTGGCCGTTTAGAATTTAAAAAGGGTAAATCCCTTAAACCGCAAGAGGTACAAAGTGAAATTCTCAATGCAGAGCAGAGTAACACCACCATTGTATACAATAACAATTATTATCTAAAAATTTACAGAAAGCTATTTCGCGATAGCAACCCCGACTTTGAGCTTACACAGCATTTAAGTGAACGTGCCAGTTATGCATACAGCCCCACATTTATGGGCAGCATAAACTTATTGCGGCCAAACATGTACACGGTAACACTGGGACTTATGCAAATGCGTGTAGACCATGAAGGTGGCGCATGGGATTGGATGCTAAAACAAGTAGAACGCTTCTTTAGCAATTTAGAACGCAGAAAACTCACCGAGGAACAAATCCCCAAAGTGCCGCTTTACAAACCGCTGCCCGCAGAAAAGCTACCTTTAATACTACTAGACCTTATTGGTATTGAGGCGCTAGAGCGCATCGCCTTGTTGGCAAAGCGCACGGCAGAAATGCATTTGGCGTTGTTTCAAGAATATGAAAACAAAAACTTCATCCCCATAAATTTCACAGAAGATTACCAAGTGTGGTTGTTAAACAGATTGCTTTATCAACTAGATAACCGCTTGGCACTATTGGATAATACTTTTGAGAAGTTTGATACACAGGCAAAAGCATGGGCCAAGAGCTTTCTGGAGCGCAGTGATGAAGTAAAAAACAGGATTCTACACTTCAATTATGAAGTTCTAAATAGCCAGCGCATTCGTGTTCATGGCGATTATCATTTGGGGCAAGTATTGGTAACAACCAATGACTTTGTCATTTTAGATTTTGAAGGAGAGCCCGAGAGCACCATTCGCGATAGAAAGGTAAAACAGCCCCCAATAAAAGATGTAGCCGGCATGTGTCGTAGTTTTCATTACGCAGTTTTTGCAACCATTTTTAATGGTAAAGCAGGCAAGCTGGAAGAAGATTTTGCCGTAGAAGCAGGCGGCCGTTACTACCGGGCAGTGGTGGCTGTTTTCTTAAACGCATACATACAGGCTGCTTTTGAAAAGGGTCTAGATATCGGCTACTATAAAGAGATTGATTATCTGCTGCGCTATCACATTCTAGAAAAAGCTATTTATGAATTGGGCTATGAACTCAATTCCAGACCCAATTGGGTTACTATTCCCCTTAAAGGAATCATGCAAATACTAAACAACGATTAATTATGGCCGAAAAGGTTATTGCACATAGTTTGTTTTCTGAAGTTGACATTCACCTTTTTAGAGAAGGCAAACACCTTACTATCTACGAGAAGCTGGGAAGCCATCCGGTAAAAGTAAACGGCCAAGATGGTACGTACTTTGCCGTATGGGCTCCCAACGCTAAAAAAGTGCATGTTATTGGCGATTTTAATGGGTGGAATAATACCGAACATCCTCTTTTTGTACGCTGGGATAGCTCTGGCATCTGGGAAGGTTTTATCCCCGAAATTGGTGTTGGTACCGTTTACAAATATGCCATAGAAAGCAACCAAGGCCAATATCTTGAAAAAGGCGACCCTTACGCGCGCTTTTGGGAACACCCCCCAAGAACGGCCTCTGTAGTTTGGGAGAATCCATTTGAGTGGCAGGATGACACATGGATGAAAAACCGCCTAACACACAATGGCTTAAACAAGCCACAAAGCGTTTATGAGGTACATATGGGCAGCTGGAAACGCAAAGGCGATGGTACCGAAATGCTCTCTTACCGCGAAATGGCCACGCAAATGGTTGATTATGTGGTAGAAATGGGCTTTACACATGTAGAGTTTATGCCTGTTATGGAACACCCCTTTTATGGCAGTTGGGGATACCAGTTACACGGCTACTTTGCACCAACCAGTCGCTTTGGCAACCCAGAAGATTTTAAATTTTTGGTAGATGCCTTTCACAACGCGGGTATCGGGGTTATTTTAGATTGGGTGCCCAGCCATTTTCCCGGAGACGCACATGGCCTGTACCAATTTGATGGCTCCGCCCTTTATGAACATGCTGATCCACGCGAAGGCTTTCACCCAGATTGGAATAGCTATATCTTTAATTATGGCCGCAATGAGGTGCGCAGCTTTTTAATGAGTAATGCCTTATTCTGGCTCCGCGAATATCATGTTGATGGCCTACGGGTAGATGCAGTTGCCAGCATGCTGTACCGCGATTACAGCCGCAAGCACAATGAATGGGTGCCGAATATTTATGGCGGACGTGAAAATCTTGAGGCCATAAGCCTAATGCAAGAACTAAACACTGCTGCGTATGGCGAATTTCCGGATATACAAATGATTGCGGAAGAAAGCACAGCGTTTCCTGGCGTAAGCAGACCTACCTACACAGGTGGCTTGGGCTTTGGTGAAAAGTGGATGATGGGTTGGATGAATGATACCCTTCGCTATTTTAAAATTGATCCATTTTTTCGTCAATACAATCACAACGACATCAGCTTTAGCCTGACCTACGCCTTTACTGAAAATTTCATGCTGCCCTTGAGTCATGACGAAGTGGTACACGGCAAAGGTGCCCTGATACAACGTATGCCTGGCGATGAATGGCAACGCTTTGCCAACCTACGCCTGCTTTACGGTTATATGTTTACCCACCCCGGTACAAAATTGCTGTTTATGGGTGGTGAGTTTGGCCAGACCAGCGAGTGGAAACACGAAGAGAGCCTACAATGGCACCTGTTAGAACACGCACCGCATAAAGGCGTGCAACAAGTCATTAAGGCCTTAAATGAGTTATACAAAACAGAACCCGCCTTATATGCGCAAAGCTTTTCGGCTAAAGGTTTTGAGTGGATAGATCACAGTGATCACAAAAATTGTGTGCTGGCTTATATACGTAAAGGAGAAGATCCAGCCAATTTTGTAGTTGTGGTGTGCAACTTTACCCCACAGGCTATACACGACTACCGTATTGGTGTGCCCCAAAAAGGCACCTATACCGAAGTGTTGAATACAGATGCTGAGAGCTTTGGTGGCAGTGGCTTTGTTAATGGCAAACCGCTTAAGTCAAATGCAAAACCATCACATGGGCACAAACAAAGCATCAATATAAACCTGCCGCCATTAGGGGTTAGCATTATGAAATTCGCTAAGTAATTTTTTTGCATTAGAGATTAGTACAGGTAAATTGTGTAGTGCTTTGTGAAAGCCTCCGCGTACTTTGTGGAAAAAAGAGAAAAAAATGAACAATAGATATATCGTTATTCATGGGCACTTTTATCAGCCCCCGCGCGAAAATGCCTGGTTAGACCAGATAGAAATTCAGGAGAGTGCGGCACCATATCATGACTGGAATGAGCGCATTAGTCAAGAGTGTTACGCACCAAATGGTGTGTCGCGCATTTTAAATGAAGCGGGGAAAATTGTAGACATCGTAAATAACTATGCCCGCATGAGCTTCAACTTCGGCCCCACCCTGTTGAGCTGGATGGAGCAAAAAGACCCCGAAGTTTATAAGAGCATTTTAGAAGCAGACCAACTAAGCCAGCAATTGTTTGATGGCCACGGCAGCGCTATTGCCCAGGTTTACAACCACATCATCATGCCACTGGCCACCCGTGCCGATAAAGAAACGCAAGTAAAATGGGGCATCTATGATTTTGAAATGCGCTTTAAAAGAAAGCCAGAAGGCATGTGGCTGGCCGAAACGGCTGTAGATACAGAAACGCTTGAGGTGCTTGCAGAGAATGATATTAAATTTACCATTCTGGCACCGTATCAAGGTAAAGCGCATCGTAAAATAGGCGATAAAGCATGGACTGACGGCATTGATACCCGCAAACCATATCGTTGCCATTTACCAAGTGGCAAGAGCATTGTACTGTTCTTTTATGATGGCGATCGTAGCCAAGGTGTTGCTTTTAACGGCTACCTCAATGATGGTAGGTACTTTGCAGACGCATTGCTAAGCGGCCTTGATGAAAATCCTGAAGAACCGCAGCTGCTTCACATAGCTACAGATGGTGAAACATACGGCCATCATCATAAAAGTGGCGATATGGCTTTGGCCTACTGCACCCACTACATTTCTGAAAACAAATTGGCCACCATTACCAATTACAGCCAGTTTTTGGCGCTTGTACCCATTATGCACGAGGTGCAGTTGCAAGAAAATACCAGTTGGAGCTGCGCACACGGTGTTGAGCGCTGGCGCAGTGATTGCGGGTGTGAAACAGGTGGTCAGCCAGGTTGGAATCAATCTTGGCGCGTAGGCTTACGTCATGCCATTGATTGGCTTCGCGATGCTTTTGATGCCATTTTTGACCAAGAGTTGCGTGAATATCACAAAAATCCGGTACTGGTACGCAACCGTTATATTGAAGTAATAAGCAACCGCAGCCCTGAAAATATAGAAGCCTTTTTTAATGCCGTTTTTGGCAAAACGTTTTCTGCTGAAGAAACCACACACATCATCCGCCTGCTAGAAATGCAGAAGCACAGTTTGTATATGCAAACCAGTTGTGGTTGGTTTTTTAATGAAATCAGCGGTATAGAAACCATACAGATATTACAATACGCCAACCGGGGTATACAGCTGGCCGAAGAGGAAAGCGATAATAAGCTGGAAGAAAAATTCCTAGAAATATTAGCAACCGCCCAGAGCAACCTGGCAGAGCATGGCAATGCTGCCGAAATTTATAAAAAATGGGTGGCGCCCAAACGCCTCAGCCTTACACAAGTGGGCATGCATTATGCAGCCAGCAGCCTTTTTGAAGAAGAAAATCGGGAAATCACCGTACTCAATTATGATTGCCAAAGTGAAAAGCTCACCCGCAAAAAAGCTGGTGCTTACATTATCGCCACGGGGGCTACCCAAGTACGTTCTCGCGTTACGTTGAGCAAAAAGCAATTCCATTACGCAATTCTATATTTGGGCAACCACCACCTTATAGGCAGTACAGCCACCACACTTTCTGAGCCAGAATTTGAAAGTATTGTGCAAGAAATTGAAAAGGCATTTGATGAAGGCAACATTGCACAATGCATTGATATCATAAAATGGAACTTTTTAGACCGCAGCTTTTCATTCTTCAACCTGTTTAAAGATGAACAGCTCAAACTGCTTAAATATGTTATTGATGCGCAAGAAGAACAGGCCCTTGCCTACTATGATCGCATTTATGACAAGAGCTATACCCTCTTAAACTTGATGCGCGGCCGCAACCTCAACATACCGCCAATGTTGCAGCGCAACCTAGAAACGGTGTTTCAATTCAAGCTAGAAGAAATGCTAGATGTTAGTAAAAATGCATTTTCGCTTGGCCGGCTAAAGCGGTATGCCGTTGAGGTACGCAGGTGGAATGCCCAATTAGATACCCAAAGATTGGCCTATTTCGCCACTGGTTTTATCAATCATCAAATACAGCAATATGACCAGTGGGAGAGCAAGGTGAGCTGGGTACAAAAAGCCTACGAATTTTTAGAAACACTAGATGCGATTGGCATTCACCCACAACTTAACAAGCTGCAGGATTATGTCTTTCAGTTGGTAAAAGAAAAAGAGCTCACAGCAGAAATGGCAGAAGTGGTCTATAAGATGGCGGTAATTATTAATCTGGACCTTTACGCCATTACAACGCCAACAAGCACTATCAACAACACCCAATAAATAAGAAAGGCAGCCTTTCGGCTGCCTTTACCCCTAAAAACCCCATAATCTGCGAGAAAAACGTTAGTTAGTAATTTTACAGTAATTGGCTCAGAATTATCAAGGATACTGCTTACTAGGTAAGTCATTATCCACTGTTACTACTACGTTTCTAACTTCTCTCTCAGATGCGTTTAACGGGTGATTGTTATAAAACGATCACCGAGTTATCTTCTAACGACACCCCTGTTGGAACGTATTTATCGGCTTCCCAATCATTCTCCCAGCGGGTACCATCTATATTATAACGAAACTGGTATTCGCGCCCGGGGGCCAAATCAAGCGTAGCCTTAAATTCACCACTCTTTAAGCGCTTCATTTCCAGTTGCTTGTTTTTCCAATCGTTAAAGTCGCCCACTACATAAACCTTTTTTGCGTCTGCAACGGCTTCTGCAGGTAGACTTAAAGTGACCTTTACTTCAGGCTTTGTTTTAAAATATTGTTTTTTGATGCCCATACTCTGCTTGTTTCGACCAGACAAAAATAACATAATTTTACTAAGTGTAAATTTTACACTAAGTTAATTTTAGGTTACTTTCGCAACCCGCTAAAAATTAATTGAATTAGTATCTCAAAATGACACAAAACCCTAAACCTAAAGTGGCTTATTTCTGCATGGAATATGGCCTTCACGATGATTTTAAACTTTATGCAGGTGGCTTGGGCATTTTAGCCGGAGACTATATGAAAGGAGCCCATGATTTTAATTACCCTATGGTGGGCATTGGCATTTTATGGAAACAAGGCTACACAGATCAACGCATAGATGCGGATGGAAAAGCTTATGACACCTACCATAATTATAAATATGACTTTTTAGAGGATACCGGCATATTAGTTCCGGTTACCATTCGTGGCGAAGAAATACAATGTAAAGTATGGAAAACCACCAATTGGGGAACGGTGCCTATGTATTTGCTGGACACAGACATCCCTGAAAATGGCGACCGCTGGATTACCGGCCAACTGTATGGTTGGTTTGGTGAGGAGCGCGTAGCACAAGAAATCGTTCTGGGCATTGGTGGCGTGCGCGCCCTACGTGCCCTAAATATTGCCGTGGATGTGTATCACTTTAACGAAGGCCATGCACTGTTTGCCGGTTTTGAATTGATGCGTGAAAAACGTAGCACCGGCATGAACTTTAAGCAGGCATGGAAAGCCACCAAAGAAGAAGTGGTTTTTACCACCCACACACCCATCCTGCAAGGCAATGAAAGTCACCCCATAGAGCGCCTGATGTACATGAGCGCCAACCTAGGGATGAGCGAAGCCGAACTGGAAGAAATGGGCGGCAGTCCGTTTAACATGACCGTTGGCGCCTTGCGCCTGAGCCGCATCAGCAATGGCGTAGCCCAACTACACGGCAAAACCAGTAACAAAATGTGGAAACACATTGACAATCGCTCGCAAATCATTGCCATTACCAACGCCATCCATTTACCTACCTGGGTAGATGATGAAATGATTAAGGCAGCTGAAAAAGGCACGAACATCTGGGAGCGCCACATGGAGAACAAAAAAGCTCTGGTTAACTATGTAAAGAAAAAAACCGGTCAGCAGTTGGATGCCGACAAACTACTGATTGGTTTTAGCCGCAGGGCAGCACCGTACAAGCGCAGCGACCTCATCTTTACCAAACCGGAGGTAATAGAACCCTATTTGAAAGACCAACGCATCCAGATCATCTTCTCCGGAAAAGCCCACCCACTGGATGATACCGGAAAAGGTATCGTAGAAAATTTGGTGGCTATGAGCAAGAAATACCCCAATAGTGTGGTATTCCTGGAAAACTACGGCATGGAAATAGGCGCCATGCTTACCCGCGGCAGCGATGTTTGGCTAAACAACCCGCGCAGACCCTTGGAGGCCAGCGGCACCAGCGGCATGAAAGCCAGCATGAATGGTGTACTAAACTGCAGTATATTAGATGGCTGGTGGCCTGAAGCCTGCGACCATGGCGTTAACGGCTGGCAGTTTGGCGATGGATTTGAAAGCGCTGACGATGCCAAACTCGACAAACACGATTTGGACGCGATGTACGATGTCATTCTCAACCAGGTTGTACCCACTTATTATGAGAACAAACCCAAATGGGTAGAAATGATGCGCGCCAGCATTTTAAGCACCAAAGACGAGTTTAATGTAAAACGCATGCTTGAGGAATATTATAGAAGAATGTATATCAAGTAGTATTAAGACTTGAAGTACTAAGAATTAAGTAGCCCCGATTTCACGTTTGAAGTCGGGGTT
>CAYQDW010000051.1:0-17930 GCA_964416385.1 uncultured Cryomorphaceae bacterium
AATTGGCATCGCGGAGCTGCTTGGTGGCCGGAGTTGTGTCACGTAAACGCTAACCCCGTGTCACAATATGGTCAGTTTGGCTGGCCAAACCCCATAAATATTCAAATGCCCCGAACAGGCTTAGCGCATGCTTTAATCATGAACATGGAATACCGCGGATTTCAGGGATTCCAGGGTAAACGCTCTTATTTAGCTGTACCACTCAAGTCTAAAATACCTGCACAGACCAAGGTGTATGCAGAGTTCTACGTCTCAGCTCATGAATTTTTAGAAAAAGACTTCTACACAAACAACCTGGGGCTATGGTTATCTAAGGATAGTATTTATGATCAGGGCAATGAACTCATTTTGGTTACCCCCCAGATTAATGTTGATACCATTATGAACGACACCCTGAATTGGGTAAAAGTTGGTGGTAGCTTTATTGCAGAAAGTGAATTGGGCTATTTGGCAATTGGCAATTTTTTTTCAAACGCGAACACCTTGTATTACATGGATCCTTTATCAGACCCCAACGAATTCCGATCTGCCTGGTACTACATAGACGATGTAAAAGTGCGCATTTTAAACCCGCAAATACCGGATACTGTGCGGGTATGCAAAGGTGATATAGCAGAATTAATTGCCATAGGTGAAGAAAACCACCAATGGGCCTTTGCCCACAGCCCTGGCCAGATTGAAGGCACGGACAGCATTTTTACCTACTACCCGGATAGCAGCCAAACCGTTTTCTTTTACGGCAGTTTTGATACGCTTACCACCTACGTTTGGGTAGATGAATTGGAGGTAGATTTGGGTGCAGACACCGTAATTTGTGCCGGAGATGATTTTTGGCTGCAAGGCCCGACTGATGCCGACAGCTACTTGTGGAGCACAGGCAGCACAACTGCGCAAGTGCCCATTACGCAAACTGGCACATATTGGATTCAAGCCACCAAAGGCATGTGTACCAAAACAGATAGCATTTTTGTTGATGTGGTTGATTTAGCCAACCTGGCCATACAAAGTCCACCGGTTGCCTGCCTGGGCGATGACATGACGCTTTGGGTTAAACCCCAACCGTATGCCACCTATTTGTGGAGCACGGGCCAAACGGATACAGCCATCACCATTACCGAAGATGGCCTGTACAGCGTTACCGTTACCAACCCATGCGGCACGGCATCAGCAAGCAAAGAAGTGGTGTTTGAAAAATGCGTGTGCCACTTTTACCTGCCCAACGCGTTTAGCCCCAATGGCGATGGCGTAAATGATGAATTTTACCCCGTTTTTGATTGCAGCATCCGCAATTATTTTATCACCATTACAGACCGATGGGGCAATGTGGTTTTTGAAAGCACCAACCCGGATGAACGCTGGCAGGGCCAAAACGCACAACCCGGGGTATATAGCGTGCATGTGTTTTATCAGGGCTTAAATGAGGAAGGCCAAACCGTAGGTGATGATTTGGTGCAAACACTAACGATTATTGACTAGCTCAAATAGCATTACTAGTCATCTATTTGCATCATCTTTCATCCCTTCCCATCTTAAAATGTACTTTTGTTTTAACCTGCGCGCCCAATGGATTTAACAAGACGTAAATACAACTTCATAGAAAAGTTTATACAAATAGCCAACCCCGAAAAAATTAAAAGGCTTGAAGCGGTATTAAACGAAACCCTGAATGAGGACGATGCCATCGTAGCTTATACCGTTGCCGGAGAGCCATTGAACGCAGAACAGTACAAAAAAAGAATCAAAGAAGCGGATGAAGCCATCAGCCGCGGTGAATTTACAACGCAAGAAGATTTAGAAAAAGAAGTTGACGGCTGGTAGTTTATGGTCCAAAAAAAGATTGCGATCCTCTGGTCTGATCAGGCAAAAGATGATTTAAAACGGATCTATGAATTTGTTAAATGGACATCGCAATCAACCCAGGTTGCAAAAAAAAATTCGTAATGAAATTTTAGTCGGTAGTAGAAAAATCGCGTATACCGAACAATACCAGGTAGATGAAATTCTTGGTCAGCCAACCAGAAGAATGATTATCAGGAATTATAAAATCATTTATAAAGTACATTCAGAAACAGAGATTCGTGTTTTTAATGTTTTTGACACCCGCCAAAATCGCGGCAAAATAAAGCGGAACAAGTAGCGTGCAATTCAACAAGGATCATTGACTCATTCGCTTATTGAAACTTATCTTCGCGCACCCCAAAAAAGCTATCTATTATGGCGAAATTATCTTTTGCAGAACAGATTTTACAAGGCATACCAGACCAACTTCCTACCCCAAAACCATACGACCCAACCATAAATCACGCGCCCAAACGCAAAGAAATACTAACAGCTAGCGAAAAGAAGCTGGCAATCCGTAATGCACTGCGCTATTTTGATGCCAGGCACCATGCGGTTTTGGCACCTGAATTTGCAGCAGAGTTAGAAAAATACGGCCGCATTTACATGTACCGCTTCCGCCCGGATTATGACATGTATGCCCGGCCAATTAGCGAATACCCCGCCCAATGTGAACAGGCAGCAGCTATCATGCTGATGATCCAAAACAACCTAGATCCTGCCGTAGCGCAGCACCCGCATGAGTTGATTACGTATGGCGGAAATGGTGCCGTTTTCCAGAATTGGGCGCAGTATCTGCTCACCATGCAATATCTGGCCACCATGACCGATGAGCAAACCCTGCACATGTATAGCGGTCACCCCATGGGTTTGTTCCCCAGCCATAAGGAGGCACCGCGCGTGGTGGTTACCAACGGCATGATGATACCCAACTACAGCAAACCAGACGATTGGGAGAAATTCAATGCACTTGGTGTAACGCAATTTGGTCAAATGACGGCTGGTAGCTATATGTACATCGGTCCACAGGGCATTGTGCATGGCACTACAATTACGGTGTTAAATGCAATGCGGAACATCAAAACATCCCCCAGACCCTCAAAAGGAGGAATCGGGCTCTTTATTACCGCAGGCCTGGGCGGCATGAGTGGTGCCCAACCCAAAGCCGGAAATATTGCCGGTGTGGTGAGCATTACGGCAGAGATAAACCCGAAAGCTGCGTACAAGCGCCATGAGCAAGGCTGGGTTGATGAAGTTATTGAAGATGTAGATGCCGCCATTGATACGGCCCAAGCTTGGCAAGAAAAAGGCGAAGCGCATAGCATCGCCTACCTCGGCAACATTGTAGACCTATGGGAACGCATGGCCGAGCGCAATATTCACGTTGATCTGGGCAGTGATCAGACCAGCTTGCACAACCCGTGGGCGGGCGGCTATTACCCCGCGGGCATCAGCTATGAAGAAAGCAACCGCATGATGGCAGAAGCACCTGAGCGCTTTAAGCAGGAAGTACAAGCTACCTTGCGCAGGCATGCAGCCGCGATAAACAAACTCACTGCCAATGGCATGTATTTCTTTGATTATGGCAATGCCTTTTTGCTGGAAGCGAGCCGTGCAGGTGCAGATGTAAAAGGTGAGGGCGAGCGGGAATTCCGCTATCCAAGCTATGTACAAGACATTCTCGGCCCCATGTGTTTCGACTATGGTTTTGGGCCGTTCCGGTGGGTATGTGCCAGCGGCAAGCCAGAAGATTTACAATACACCGATAATCTTGCTTGCCAAGTCATGGAAGAGATCATGGCAACGGCACCAACAGAAATCAGCCAGCAGATGCAGGACAACATTACCTGGATTAAAGAAGCAGGCATGAATAAAATGGTGGTAGGCAGCCAAGCGCGTATTTTATATGCCGATGCAGAAGGTCGTGCAAAAATTGCAGAAGCATTTAATCAGGCCATTGCTCAAGGCAAAATAGGCCCCGTGGTACTTGGTCGTGACCACCATGATGTATCTGGTACCGATAGCCCTTACCGTGAAACCAGTAATATTTATGATGGCAGTCGCTTTACAGCTGATATGGCCATACACAATGTTATAGGTGATAGCTTTAGAGGGGCAACATGGGTAAGCATCCATAATGGTGGCGGTGTTGGCTGGGGCGAAGTAATGAATGGTGGATTCGGCATGTTGCTAGATGGCAGCCCTGAAGCTAGTGAGCGTTTAAAAATGATGCTGCTTTATGATGTAAACAATGGTATCGCCCGCAGAAGTTGGGCGCGTAACGCGGAAGCGGTTTTTGCAATAAAACGCGAAATGGAACGTACACCAGAATTAAGGGTAACATTACCTAATATTGTAGCCGATGATCTGATTGATGATTTGGGCTTTTAGATCTTTGATTTTAAATAAACATTGAACTTTAACATTGAACATTCTATTTAGAACATGAAAAATTTAGGAACCATATTAGGCGCTATCGCCCTTTTGGGGGTGATTTACATAGGGTTTATAAAGGGTGAATCTAACAGCACAAAAGAAGCTGTAAGCGAAGCCATAAACGACCCGAACCGCGGCATTCGCTTGGCTTATGTACACTCTGATAGTTTGCAAAGCAAATACCTCTATTATGTAGAACTCAGCGAAGAGCTTAAAAAAGAGGAAGATGTTGCCACACGCGAATTGGAAAAACGTCAGCGCGACATACAGATAGAAATGAACCTTTATCAGCAGGAGGCCCCAAAAATGAGCGCACAGCAACGTCAGCAAAGTGAAGCAGACCTTATGCGCGTTCGCGATAATTATATGGCCTATGAACAACAGCTCACACAAACCCTGCTAAAAAAGCAAGAGGTGCTCAACCAAAAGATGAAAGATGATATGGATAGCGTTCTGGTTAAAATGAAAGATGAACTAAATCTTGACTTTATCCTCCTCTATCAAGAAAATGGCGCCCTGATTTATGCCAATAAAGACTACAACATCACTACCGCAGTGGTAGAGCGGTTAAACGAAAACTACCTTAAGAAAAAGGCCGAAGAAGGCACGGAAAGCAAGTAACGCAATAGCTTTATTTTAATATTAAAAGAGGTTGTCTTGAATCTTCAGACAGCCTCTTTTTTATTTGTGCATTTATATGCAATACACGAAAATCCGCAATGCATAGTTCTAAAGCTAGTGGAGGCTTGGCTCATAATGGCTCTGCCTCAATAGTTTTTAATTACAAGAAAGCACATTGAAAAAAATTTTCTCGGCTATTAAAATATCCCTTCACATAGTAACTTTGGCCTGAATATTGAAAGTTACGACACAAAATTTTTGCTCATGAAACGCGCTTTATTCTTTCTTGCAACCATAGCACTTTTTACAGCCTGCGTAGAAGAAACTGACCCTAACAATGCCCGTGAAGATTTTCTTGGCAATTGGACCTGCACTGAGTATGAGGGGGATTTTGCACCGCAAACGTACAATGTAGAGGTTACACCTTTTGGCAGTGATAACCAGGTTCTAATCTCTGGCCTGTACAACTTTGGCCCAACCTTCATTTTAGGCGGCACTGTAAGCGGCAAAACCCTCAATATTGAATATCAACTTGTGAGCGGAGTTAGCATTTCTGGTTATGGTAACATTAACTTAAACCTAGACCGCGTAGATGTAACCTTTACCGCCAATGACGGTGGCGGTGCAGATAATGTAAAAGCGTATTGGTTGCGCTAAAAGTGATAACGCAAACCAATGTGACCACCAACAGTATACACCAACTCTGTAATTACCTCATCTTCTATGGCCGGATAAAAGAAATAACGGAATTGCAAGCGGGTAAAAAATCCCATCTTTTCTAAAAATCTATACTCGGCACCGAGCCCAAAATTTATCGCCAAATTTAAATCGCGAGCAACCTGTGTTTTATCTTCCACCAATGGCATTTGGCCGTTAAGCTCATAGTCATACGTCAGTTGCTGTAAAAAGTTAAGCTCTAGCGCGGGATATACCTGTAGCCATAGTTGGTCTGCCACACGGGTAACAAACCCGAATTGAATGGGCACTGTTAAATAGTCTGCAAAAAGGTCCCAACGCTTTATGCCAATAGTATCTGTGTTACCACCGGGGAGATTATTCACAATGCTCTCAAAATCCCATTGATAGTGCGTACTAGACTTATAAAGACCTACGCCAAAATCAACATTTTTGGTGATGTGAAAAAGCACATCCCCACCATAACCTTGACCAAATTTGCCTGTTATGGCACTATTTAAAAAGGCGTAATCGGCTTGCGGATTTGCGGTAGCAGACAACAAGCGTCTACCTGTATAATACGGCATATAGCCCAATTGCAGCGAAATAATATCGCGCTTCACATCGCTATCTGTGTAATAATCTATCTTTTCTTTTTTTTGGCCGTATACCAAAGTGGAAGATAAAACCAGAAAGAACAGTATTTTCTTCATGTTTAAGCTTATAAAGTTTGCATCAATTCTTTCGCCCGGTTTAGGGCTGCATCTATACCATCTGGGTTTTTACCACCCGCTGTTGCATAAAAGGGTTGACCACCGCCACCACCTTGAATAAACGCTGCCAAATCTTTTACCATTTCGCCTGCATGTATTTTCTTGGTGCTAACCAACGCATCGCTAATCCCGATATGCAAAGTCACCTTGCCACCATCTGTTGTTACCAAAACCACAACCAGATTGTCTTGTTGCCCGCGTAATTCAAAGATGAGGTTTTTAATACTGCCATTATCCAACGCAACGCGTTGCGCGATGAGTTGAATCTCCCCGTGCAAGGCTGCGCTTGCCAATAATTCATCCTTGAGGCCGCCTGCTTTTTCTGCACGTAATTTTTCAATCTCCTTTTGCAATTTGCTGTTTTCATCTTGTAATTGACGAATACCAGCTACTGGATTTTTTGTGTTTTTTAATACCGCTTGCACCTCTTTTAGCAGCGCCATTTCTGTGGCCACAAAATTCTCTGCTGCTGCAGCTGTAACAGCCTCTATACGCCTTATACCTGCTGCCACTGCACTTTCATGTTTAATTTTAAATAGGCCGATAGTACCCGTTGCCGATACATGTGTACCACCGCAAAGCTCTACACTGTTTCCAAATTTAATGGCCCGTACAGTATCGCCATACTTTTCACCAAACAACGCCATTGCACCCATCTCTTCGGCTTGCGTCTTGGGGATGTTTCGATATTCTTCTAATTGATTATTGGCACGAATTTCTTCGTTCACCAATTTTTCAATCTGCATTAATTCTTCATCACTTACTTTTTGAAAGTGCGAAAAGTCGAAACGCAAATGATCTGGCGCCACCAAAGAGCCCTTTTGCTCTACATGAGTACCTAACACGGTGCGCAATGCCGCATGTAATAAATGCGTGGCTGAGTGATTTTTAGCGGTTTGCCCTCGTCTATCCGCAGCAACTACCGCATTAAAAGGATAAGCAACATTGCGCGGCAATTGCGCTGCATAATGCACAATTTGTCCGTTTTCACGCTTGGTATCTATAATCTGTACCCGCTCATCTGCATTTTCTAAATAGCCAATATCCCCCACTTGTCCACCGCCTTCTGGGTAAAAAGGTGTATGGCTTAAGATGATCTGATAAAACGACTTCTGCTTAGTAATCACCTTGCGGTAGCGTGTAATTTTCACCTCAGCGGCAAGTTGGTCATAACCTACAAACTCCTCCACATGATCGGGATGAACCTCTACCCAATCATCTGTTTGCAGTTTTGTTGCTGCCCTACTGCGCTCCTTTTGCTTTGCCATTTCGGCCTCAAAAGCAGGCATATCAAGTTTTAATCCGCGTTCGCGGAGGATGAGCGCGGTAAGATCAACAGGAAATCCAAAAGTGTCATAAAGCTCAAAAGCCTTGGCCCCGTCTACTGTATCACCTTTTAAATCGTCAATAATTTGATCAAGGCGTTGCAATCCTTGCGCTGCAGTGCGTAAAAAACCTGCCTCCTCTTCATGAACCACTTTTTTAACCAGCTCTTGTTGCTTTACCAGTTCTGGAAAAAATGACCCCATTTGAGCTGCTAACACATCAACTAATTGGTAAAGAAAGGGTTCACGCAAGTTAAGATCTGCATACCCATAGCGGATTGCTCTGCGCAGAATGCGTCTTATTACATAACCTGCTCCTGTATTTGAAGGAAGTTGACCATCTGCAATGGTAAAAGCGATGGCGCGTATGTGGTCTGCTATTACACGCATGGCTATGGCACTGCGCGTACCATCAGCATACGCTATGCCGCTAATTTTGGCGATTTCTGCTATTATGGGCTGAAAAACATCCGTATCATAATTACTGGTTTTGCCCTGCAGCGCCATACATAAGCGTTCAAAACCCATACCTGTGTCTACGTGTTTTTCTGGTAACTTTTCAAGACTACCATCAGCCTTGCGGTTAAACTCCATAAACACCAAATTCCAAATCTCTACCACTTGTGGGTGATCTTGGTTCACAAGATCTTTCCCGGCCGTGCGCTCGCGCTCTGCATCAGGGCGTAAGTCTATATGGATTTCACTACACGGACCACAAGGGCCCGTATCGCCCATCTCCCAAAAGTTATCTTTTTTAGAGCCGTGTATAATACGATCTGCAGGTACAAAAGATTGCCAAATGGTTTTTGCCTCATCATCAATTGGCAGGTTGTCTTGTTGATCGCCGCCAAATACAGATACATACAAACGGTCTTTCGGAAGTTTGTATTCATCAGTTAGCAACGTCCAAGCCCATGCTATGGCATCTTGTTTAAAATAATCTCCAAAACTCCAGTTGCCAAGCATTTCAAACATGGTGTGGTGGTACGTATCATGGCCAACCTCTTCAAGATCGTTGTGCTTACCACTTACACGCAAGCATTTTTGTGTATCTGCCACACGCCTATTTACGGCAGGCGCATTGCCCAAAAACAAATCTTTAAACTGATTCATCCCCGCGTTGGTAAACATAAGGGTGGGGTCATTTTTTATGACAATGGGTGCAGAGGGCACGATAGCATGCCCCTTTTCTTGAAAGAAATCTAGAAACTTTTGCCTGATTTCTGATGCTGATAACATAAATGCTGATTTGCCGTTAGTATTGCTTTAACAAAAAACTTTTGGATATTTGGCTACTTTCGCGTTTAACGATATACAGCCACTATCTAAAAACGGCTGCAAAATTAGACGATTAAAGCAGAATGGCTAAAGTTAAGTATTACTACGACCCACGAACATTATCGTATCGCAAGATTGAGCGTACTTGGCGTCACAAAATGCGCGATCTGGGCCTCTTCGCCTTGTCTTCTTTCATGTTTGCGTTTGTCTTTTACATCTTGGCAGACAATTTTGTAGACTCCCCAAAAGAGAAGCGTTTAAAGCGCGAACTAGACAATATGGTGCTGCAATACGAAATCATGAATCAGCGCCTTAATCAAGTTACTACTGTGCTAGAAGACAT
This sequence comes from uncultured Cryomorphaceae bacterium, assembly GCA_964416385.1. GTDB lineage: Bacteria > Bacteroidota > Bacteroidia > Flavobacteriales > Schleiferiaceae > JAUHWL01. The sequence continues at coordinate 9,291 of CAYQDW010000051.1, forward strand.
GCAGTACAGAGACGATAATATTTACCGGGTTATATTTGAATCAGACCCCATACCCAATGAGGTGCGCAGAGCCGGCTTTGGTGGTGCCAATCGCTACAAAAATCTAGAAGGCTACAGCAATTCTGATCTCATCATAGAAACACGTAAAAAGCTTGATGTTATCACTAAGCAGGCTTATGTGCAAAGCAAAAGCTTTGACGATGTTCTGGGGCTGGCCAAAAACAAAGACAAGATGCTACAGAGCATCCCCGCCATACAACCCGTTGCAAATACTGATTTAAGACGTATGGCCAGTGGTTTTGGCTACCGTATTCACCCCATATACAAAGTGCGCAAGCTGCATGCGGGTATGGACTTTTCTGCCCCAACAGGTACGCCTATTTACGCCACAGGCGATGGTAAAATCGTTAATGATGCAGGTGCCGGTAAAGTTGGTGGCCACGGCTATGGCAAGTATGTTGTTATTGATCATGGCTATGGCTATAAGACGCTATATGCACACATGAGTAAAATTATCGTTAATGCAGGAGAAACCGTTAAACGAGGTGAAATCATTGGTTATGTGGGTAACACCGGTTCTTCTACCGCACCTCACTTGCATTATGAAGTGATTAAAAACGGACAAAAAATCAATCCGATTAACTTCTTCTACAATGACCTTACACCAGAAGAATACGAACTGATGATTCAAATATCTAGCAATGCTAACCAAAGCTTTGACTAATTGGTGATATTTGCAGCATCGCAAGCATGTACTGAAGCATGACCTTAAAGATTGTGGACCACCATGCCTATACCTGACCAACTCACAAAACTGTATTACACCATTGGTGAAGTATCTCTGATGTTTGACGTAAACCCATCGCTAATTCGGTTTTGGGAGAAAGAATTCGCCATCCTGCAGCCTAAAAAGAATAGAAAGGGTAACCGCATGTTTACCCCAAAAGATATTGAAAACCTACAGGTCATTTTTCATCTTTTAAAAGAACGTGGGTACACAATAGAAGGTGCTAAAAAGAAGTTAAAAGAAAACAAAGAAGATACGCTCAAAGAAAGTGAACTGGTAACCAAGCTCATTTATGTGCGTAACGAATTAGAAAAAATCAAAAAACAATTAGAACAATGAAAAAAACTTGGATTGTTATTATCAGCATAGTTGCCGTAATCTTTATTGGCTTTTTGTGGTTTAAAGGCATGTATAACAACATGGTTAATCTGGATGTTGATAGTACTGGCCAATGGGCGAATGTTGAAAGCGCCTACCAACGCAGAGCAGACCTGATACCAAATTTGGTAAGCACCGTAAAAGGTTATGCAGATTTTGAGAAAGAAACCCTTACTGCGGTAATAGAAGCCCGTGCAAAGGCCACCCAAGTTAAAATAGACCCGAGCAATATTTCACCAGAACAATTGGCAAACTTTCAAAGTGCTCAAGGCGAGGTTAGCCAAGCATTGGGCCGCTTATTGGTAACCATAGAGCGTTATCCTGAACTAAAAGCCAACCAAAATTTCTTGGAGTTGCAAAGCCAACTAGAGGGCACAGAAAACCGAATAAATGTAGAGCGTAACCGTTTTAACGAAACCGTAAAGGCCTACAATAAGTATATCAAACGTTTCCCCCAAGTATTGTTTGCCGGTAGTTTTGGCTACGAGGAAAAAGGCTTCTTTAAAGCTGATGCCGGAAGTGAAAACGCCCCAAAAGTTGAGTTTTAATGGCTGACAAAGAAGCCATACGCGAATTTTTTACCCAAGAACAAGAAGCAGAGATTGTTGCTGCCATACAAGCAGCAGAGCGTAATACCTCTGGCGAAATACGCGTGCATGTAGAAGCCCATTGCAAAGGAGATGCCTTTAAACGCGGACTTCAAGTTTTTAAGCAACTTCACATGCATGAAACGCAGCTTAGAAATGGCGTTTTATTTTACTTGGCCACAAAAGACCACAAATTTGCTATAATTGGCGATGAAGGCATCAACGCCAAAGTACCAACGGGCTTTTGGAACGAAATCAGAGACACCATGCAATCGGCCTTTAAAAAGGGCCAGTTTACCGCTGGGCTATGTGCAGGTATTGCAGCATCTGGCAACGCCCTCAAAGCTTACTTCCCCTATAATGAAGAAGATGATGTAAATGAACTGCCAGATTCAATTTCTACCTAATGAGACTTTTACCCGCATTTATTGCACTTTTTATTGGCATTTCTACACTGGCGCAAAACGATTGCATACCAGAAAGGTCTACCAAATTAGTTAATGACTATACTGGAAAAACCCTAAACCAAGACCAAATAAATGCGCTTGAGCAAAAGCTGATTGCTTATGGCGACTCTACCTCCACCCAAATTACCATTGTAATAATGAATGATGTTTGCGGAGAAGACATTAACTTCTTTGCAGCACAATTAGGCGAAAGTTGGGGTGTTGGCCAAGGCGAAAAAGATAACGGCTGCGTGATTCTGCTCAGCATGGAAGACCGCAAGGTGGCTATACAAAATGGCTACGGGCTAGAGGCATACCTTACCGATGCCATGAGCAGGCGTGTTATTGAAGGTGTGATCATACCCCGTTTTAAGGCGGGAGATTATTACGCTGGGCTAAATGATGGCACCTCTGCCATCATGCAGATCCTTGCCGGAACGTTTGAAAATGACGCCCCACAACAAGACTTAAATGCCCCGCCCATTGCAATAATTTTACTCATCATCATCTTAATTATCTTATTGGCTGCACGCGGTGGCGGCAGAGGTAACCGTGGCAATCGCGGCTATGGTGGCGGCTACTGGATTGGCGGATTTGGCGGTGGCCACATTGGTGGCAGCAGTGGTGGTTTTGGTAGCGGCGGCGGATTTGGCGGATTTGGTGGTGGTAGTTTTGGCGGTGGTGGCGCCAGTGGTAGTTGGTAGCCCAATTATTTTATTGCACAATTAAGTAAACACCCGTACGTTTGACGTTTCAAAACCAAAAACAGAAAAAAATGAAGCACTTTGCGCTAATAGCACTAACCATAGTATTGTCTGCATGCGGTAGTATTAAACTAACAGACAGCAGCTACTCTGGCTTTAAAAAGGCAGAAGTAGAACGTGACCAATATGTGTTCCAATTCAATAAAAAAGCTGGGGCCTACCTTGAAATTGTAGAAGTAAAATTGCTCAACCAAGAGCAGGGCATGGATATATCAGTTCCTTTTAAAGTAACCGATAAAGACGGTAAAAAATCAATCATTGATTTAAAAGGTCGCAATGCTTTTGCTGTTGTGGCAGACTATCCAAAAAACAATGAAGGCAAGGTGGCAACAAGCGCCATGATTGTATACAAGTCTGAAAGAGACGGTAAAAACAAATATTACACCGTTAAAAAAATAGGTGAGGAATAATTCTCTCCACAGCCCCAAAGCATTTCTGAACCCCGCAACTGCGGGGTTTCTTATTAAATATACCTGTGCGGAATGAGGTAATTGCGCACGTAATCACGAACACCCTCTTCTAAGCTGGTAAATTCATGATCATAGCCAAGCCTACGCAATTTGGTCATATCGGCTTCTGTAAAATACTGGTATTTATCGCGAATGTCTTCTGGCGTATCTATATAGCTGATGTTAGGCACCAAATCCATCGCCTCAAAAGTGGCCTTAGCCAAATCATTAAAACTGCGCGCCTTACCTGTGCCCAAATTGTAAAGGCCATTTTGGTGTCTATGCTTGTAGAAAAACCAAAGCACATTTACCACATCCTTCACGTAAATAAAGTCGCGGAGCTGCTCACCATCCTTAAAATCTGGATTATGGCTGCGAAAAAGTTTCATGGCGCCCGTTTGTTTTACCTGATTATAGGTATGAAAAACAACAGAAGCCATCCTACCTTTATGGTATTCATTGGGGCCATACACGTTAAAAAACTTGACTCCTTTCCAGCGCTCTGGCTGTTTTTCACATTGCAATACCCATTTATCAAAGTCGTTCTTGCTTACACCATAGGGGTTAAGCGGCTGTAAATTATAGGCGAGGTCGTCATCATCTCGGTAGCCATGCTCACCCAAGCCATAGGTTGCTGCGCTACTCGCATAAACTATGGGAATATTAAATTTTGCCGCCAGCGTAAAGAGCTTTTTAGAATAGTCTAGGTTAAGTTCATTTAATACCTCTGTATTAAATTCAGTAGTGTCTGTACGTGCCCCAAGATGATAGATGAATTCTATATTCTCAGCATGATGCGCAAATACATCTAAAAACACATTGCGATGTATACACTGTGCATGGGGTTTATCTTCCCAATTGGGTTGTTTTGCAGCTACGCTAAAATCATCTACAAGTAATAAATGGGTTTTTCCTTCTTGCACCAATTTCTCTACCAAACAACTACCTATAAAGCCCGCAGCGCCAGTAACAACTATCATAGCTCACTAATTTGCGGTGAAAATAGAAAGAGATTGGTAATATCGCCCGGTAAAAAGCGCATAACTCCTATTTTAGCGCCCTGTTTTAGCCCAAGATATATGATATACATACAGCGCAAAGAAACATTTTGTGCAGCACACAAACTCTGGAATGAGAAATGGGATGAAAAAACCAATATGGAGGTTTTTGGCAAATGCGCCAACCCGAACTATCATGGCCATAATTTTGAACTTTTGGTTACTGTAAAAGGTGAAATTGATCCTGAAACTGGGTTTGTAATGAATCTTTTTGACCTTAAAAAAATCATCAGAAAGTACGTTACAGATCTTGTTGATCATAAAAACCTCAACCTAGACGTTGACTTTATGGCTGGAAAACTTACCTCATCAGAGAATTTAGCTGTGGCAATCTGGGAGATTTTGTACCCGCAAATTGCTGCACATGGCGCCGCCTTGCATTGTGTGCAGTTGGCTGAAACTGGCAATAACATTATTAAATATTACGGATAAACCCCAAATCACATGAAAGCATATGTATTTCCCGGTCAGGGATCACAATTTGAAGGTATGGGCAAAGCGCTTTATGATAGCAGCTCTGATGCGCGCAGCCTATTCAAAGAAGCCGATCACATTTTGGGCTTCAACATTTCTGACATCATGTTTACTGGCTCTGCCGAAGAGCTAAAACAAACCAAAGTAACCCAACCCGCCATTTTCATTTACTCGGTTATACAGGCGCGTTTGTTAGGCGAAAACTTTCAGCCTGCCATGGTTGCAGGCCATAGCCTTGGTGAGTTTAGCGCGTTGGTGGCCACTGGCGCCATGAATTTTATTGATGGTTTGCGTCTGGTACACAAGCGTGCATTGGCTATGCAACATGCCTGTGAGGCTAAACCAAGTACCATGGCAGCCATTTTAGGACTGGATGATCACCTTGTGCAAGACATTTGCAACAGTATAGATGGCGTTGTGGTTCCTGCCAATTATAATAGTCCTGGCCAATTGGTTATTTCTGGAGAATGGACCGCGGTAGAACAGGCTTGCGCTAAAGCAAAAGAAGCGGGTGCAAAACGTGCCCTTATCTTACCAGTAGGTGGCGCTTTTCACAGCCCTTTAATGGAAATGGCCCGAGAAGAATTGGCTATCGCCATAGAAAAAACACCATTTGAAGTACCTCGCTGCGCGGTTTATCAAAATGTAACGGCCAAAGCAGAACGCAATCCTACAAGAATTAAAGAGAATTTAATAGCCCAACTTACTGCACCTGTACGCTGGACACAAAGTGTACAGCAAATGGTTGAGGACGGTGCTACCTCTTTCATTGAATTAGGCCCCGGCAAAGTACTTCAGGGGTTGGTTAAGAAGATTAGTCCAAACGTTGACGTAAGCGGCATATAAATGAACACTGTAGGCTGGCAAAGTCCGAGCAATATTGCGCTGATAAAATACTGGGGCAAACATGGCCAGCAATTACCAGCCAACCCGAGCATTAGCTTTACGCTAAGCACGAGCCACACCCAAACGTATTTATCATGGGTGCCCGCAGCGGGTATGGGTGGCGAAATAAAGGTGATATTAGACGGCCAACCTGCGCCTTCTTTTGTACCTAAAGTTTCTCAATTTTTTGAGCGCATTGCGGCTTATGTGCCTTTTTTTAAGGAGTACGATTATGAGATTAATACCCATAATAGTTTTCCGCACAGCAGTGGCATCGCCAGCAGTGCAAGTGGCATGAGCGCCTTGGCACTGTGCACCTTAAGCATGGCCGCGCAGCTTGGCCATACCCACCAAGATTTTTATCAAACCGCATCTATTCTTGCCAGACTTGGTAGCGGCAGCGCCAGCAGAAGCGTTTATGGACCGCTAGCAGTTTGGGGCAAACACGCCAAAACACCACTTAGTAGCGATGCGTTTGCCGTGCCTTATCATGACATAGATCCAATTTTTGAAACATTTCAAGACTATATTTTGCTGGTTGATAAGGGCGTAAAGCAGGTAAGCAGCACCGCGGGCCACAGCCTTATGAATGGGCACCCCTTTGCAGCGCAGCGCTTTGCGCAAGCGCACACCAACCTTAGCGATATTCAAACGCATCTGCGCAGTGGCGATTTAGATCAATTTGGTGAAATTGTAGAAAGCGAAGCACTTACGTTGCACGCTATGATGATGACCAGCCGGCCGTATTATCTGCTGGTAAAACCCAACACCATTGCAATTATAGAGGCGATTTGGGCATTTCGGCAAGAAACTAAAATACCTGTGTACTTTACGCTAGACGCTGGCGCTAACGTGCACATGCTTTTTCCTAAAGGCGATAAACAAAAGGTAGATGCTTTTGTTAATGACGTTTTACAAAGCTATTGCCATAAAGGTGAGTATCTTTGTGACGCTGTTGGTAACGGTCCTGAACAACTACATATAGATGGAAAATAATCCCCTTTTTTACGCTAAAATCTTATTGTTTGGTGAATACGGCATAATAAAAGATGCCATGGGTTTATCTATTCCCTATAATTTTTACAAAGGTGCGTTTAAGCAAACCGATGCGCTTAGCGGCAAAGCCAAGAAGAGCAATGAATATCTGATTGAATATGCCAAACACCTGGTTGCTTTACGCGAGCGCGGTGAGCTCATTGCGCAATTAAATCTCGATGCCTTTGCAGAAGACATCCGCCAAGGGCTGTATTTTGATAGCAGCATACCGCAAGGCTTTGGTGTTGGCAGCAGTGGCGCTTTGGTAGCTGCTATTTATGACCGTTATGCAAATCCAAAAATAGCTGCAGAAGGTAGCATCAAACGCGAAGACTTGGTTTTGTTGAAACAAATCTTCTCGCAGATGGAAAGCTATTTTCACGGTAAAAGCTCGGGTATAGACCCCACCATCTGTTATTTAAACCTCCCACTATTAATAAAGAGCAAAGACGATTTAGGCACCGTAGAAATACCAGCATACCAAGAAGGTAAAGGCGCCATTTTCTTGCTCAACTCTGGGCAGCCTGGCGAAACACAGCCAATGGTTAACATTTTTATGGAGAAGCTAAAAGAAGATGGCTTCCGTAAAATGCTAAAAGAGCAGTTTACCACCTACAATGACGCCTGTATAAAAAGCTTTTTAAAGGGCGATATTAAACCGCTTTTTAGAAATTTAAAACAGCTTAGCCATTTGCTTTTAGAAAACTTCTCGCCCATGATTCCGGTAAGTTTTCATGAGATGTGGAAGAAAGGTATTGAAAGTAACGCCTATTACTTAAAGCTTTGCGGCAGTGGTGGCGGTGGCTTTATCCTTGGCTTTACGCGCGATTTTGACAAAGCGCAAAAAATGCTTGACAATCACAACCCTGAAGTAATCTATCGCTTTTGAGTGCCCTGCTCAAACGTAAATACCGTTACCAGCTTGTAAAATTTTTAGCCCTGCTCAGTATTGTGCGGTGGTATAACGTATTGCTGCTTGTGCTTGCGCAATACCTAGGTGCCGCTTTGGTTTTTAGACCCATCTCACAATGGCGGTTAACCGTTTTTGACTATAGGCTTCACCTCATCATCTTGGCATCTGCGTTGGTTATTGCTGCTGGCTTTATCATTAACAGCTTTTATGACCATGAGAAGGACCTCATCAATCGCCCGCAACAAACTTTGTTTGAACGATTGGTAAGCAGAAATACCACATTTCAAATCTTTTTTCTCTTTAACACCTTGGCGGCCCTACTGGCGTATGTGGTAAGTTGGCGCGCCACATTGTTTTATGTTACCTATGCTGGCGCACTGTGGTTTTATAGCCATAAACTCAAAAAGATAACCTTTATTGGCAACTTTGCCGCAGCCGTATTGGCCATAACACCCTTTTTTGGCATCTTTTTTTACTTCGGAGAAACCCACTGGGACCTCCTACTCTACGTATCATTTATGCTCTTTTTAGAGTTAAGCAGAGAACTGGTAAAAGACTTAGATGCCGTAAAAGGCGATCTCATTATTGGTTACCCCACTTTGCCCGTTGTATTGGGCATCCGCAAAACCAAATCTGTGATTCTCTTTATTAACTTCATCAGTTTTATACCCGCCTTTTTGGTCTATGATTTATTCTCTTTACCCGTATTTCTGTTTTTGGTAGGCTGCCTGATGAGTATTACCATTACCAACTTATACTTAATCTGGGATGATGAGCCAGAGAGAACCCTTATTGTAAACCGCGCCTACAAAGTTTTTGTAATTGCCAGTGTGTTAAGCTTGAGCTTATTTGCGGTGTAGGGGT
>CAYQDW010000052.1:0-17708 GCA_964416385.1 uncultured Cryomorphaceae bacterium
TAAAGGATGATGCCTGCACTAACACTAACGTTTAAGCTTCCGATTTCGCCCAGCATGGGTATGCGCGCCAAATGGTCTGCTATTTTAATCAGGTTATTACTGATGCCCGTTTCTTCATTGCCCATGATGATGGCCGTGGGTTTGTTGTAATCGGGCGTGTAAATATCAGAAGCGGTTTTTTCAGTACAGGCCACCAATTGCAAGCCCATTTGTTGGAGTAGGAAGGCAGCATCGCGCAAATGTGCAACGCGACAAACAGGAATGCGCATTAAGGCACCGGCGCTCGTCTTTACAGCATCGCCATTGATGGCTGCAGCCCCTTGCTCTGGTACAATGATGGCATGTACGCCTGCGCATTCTGCAGAGCGCACAATAGCACCAAAATTGCGTACATCCGTAAGATGATCAAGCATTAGTACCAAAGGCACTTCGCCTTTTTCAAATACGGCCATGAGTGTATTTTCTAAATCAGCAAAAGGTATAGGACTCAAAAAAGCAACTACACCTTGGTGGTTTTTTCGCGTAAGCCGATTTAATTTATCTATTGGAACCACCTTGGCCTGAAAGTTACGTGCCTTTAAAGCACCGTGTAATTCGCGCACAACATCTCCTTGTAAGCCTTTTTGAATAAATATTTTATCAATTTCCTTACCGGCTTGAAGCGCCTCTACAACGGGCCTAATACCAAAAATAAGGTGGGGTGTTTGCGCGCTGTTGGCGGTCTCTTTCATCTTGTGCCCGTTTTATTTCTTTTATTGTATAGATCTGTCCATTACGCCAAGATTCTATGGCTTGCCCCCAACCATATCTAAAGTTGTTTGAACGAGACAGTGCATAGTCGTTTTCAGTAAATGGGTTGGTAATTTTACTAAACACATAAATATGTTGCAGCACACTGTTCGGATCGCCATAAACCCAATATTCTTGGTATGCATTGCGCGTAACTTCCGTTGGTGGGCCTAAAATGGTGTAGATGATGCCGCGATCTGTTTTCCAACCTTCTATATAACTCGTAAAGTACATATTGGCCAATTCTACGCGACTATAATAGGCGCTTACCATCATTTTACCGCGCTCTACCGTGCCAGACATCCGCAGCCAAAATCTGTCTGCTTCTAGTTTCATACTGTCTGGGTTAGAAAGGTCTATTTTTTCAAACTCATCATTGGTGGTGAGATAGCGCAGGGGCGGACCAAGATTTGTCTTTCGTGATACGTATGGAAATTCATTGTAGAACGAGAATACGGTGAAACCAGCTTTACTGCTTTGGTCTATCTGAAAGTGATAAAAACCGGGCATGGTAAGCGTTATGGCGCTATCTGCGGGTATTTGCCAGATGCTGTCTGCTTTATAGCTAAAGGTTTGGTCTACATTTTTAGCATAAGGTGGGCTCGCAACCGGGAATTCTCTGTTGTAATAACGTACCACATACGTGTCTGGATGGCTATTGTGCTTGAGTAAAAATGGCACATTTTGAACGTAGTGGTTGCTAAAAATAATGCGGTTTCGCGGTGTGGTCATCAAGAAGTTTTGCGCACTTTGTTTATCACTTTTATCGAGTTGCAATAAATCAATGTAGGTGAGGTTGCGGTTTTTATCTTTTATTAAAACTTCAAGCACATACCTTTCACTGGGACCCTTGTGCTTAAAATACACATCAAATTCACCGAAAATAATGCCCGCTTTAGGATTTGGTTGAATATCTGCAATGGTTAAGGAGCCAGAGTCTACCAAAGTGGTGAGTTGATAATCTGTATAAAGCCTGTAAGAGATGCCGATTCTGGCGATAAAATCTTCCTGAGACTGTTCTTTTACATAGAGCAATTGATCACTGCTCGCCTCAAAATAAATTCGTGAAGTATCTGCGTTGCGATGGTAGATTCTAAATAGTGGCTTAAGCGCAACACCGTCATCTTGGTATAGGTGTGCAAGATTTATTTGCTCAAGGTTGCGTACGGTGCTGCAACCGAGTAGGGTGATTAAGGTGAAAAAGTATAAGATGTGTTTAATCTTCATCATCTTCATGCATCGTAGCGCGATCTATTAACTTTTGATCAAGGTCTTTTGTTGTATTAACGCCCAATTTACGCAAGTTTTCTACACGGGTAATCAGGTTGCCCCGGCCGTCTACAAGTTTATTCATAGCCGATTCATAGGTGCCTTTTGCGGTATTCATTTGTTTGCCAAGAGCGAGTAAATCATCTGTAAACCCTACAAACTTCTCATAAAGATTACCGGCCTGCCTGGCAATTTCAAGGGCGTTTTGGGTTTGTTTTTCTTGTTTCCAAATACTGGCAATGGTTCGCAATGTGGCCAATAGGGTAGAGGTAGATACCAACACAACATTGCGTTCAAAAGCTTCTTGAAACAAATTTCCATCGGCCTGCACTGCTGCCGTAAAAGCACCTTCTATGGGCACAAATAGCAGCACAAAGTCTAGGCCGTCAATACCATACAAGCTTTGATAATTTTTATCACTAAGCCCTTTTACGTGGGCTTTTAAAGATGCAAGATGTTGCTTTAGATGTTGCTGTTGTTCTTCTATTGTTTCGGATGCGGCAAAGCGCTCGTAGGCAATGAGTGATACTTTAGCATCAATAATTACATTTTTATCGTCTGGTAGTTTGATGATAACATCAGGTTGGTAGCGTTTGCCATCTTCGCCAGTAATGCTCTGCTGAATAAAATATTCGCGGTTGCGCTCTAGGCCACTTTTTTCTAAAATGCGCTCTAAAACAACTTCACCCCAGTTGCCCTGTGTTTTTACATCACCTTTTAGGGCCGTAGTAAGGTTTTTGGCTTCCTGGCTCAGCTTTTCGTTCATTTCCATAAGGTGCTTAACCTCGGTTTTCAGGCTTATGCGCTCCTTTTGTTCTTTATCATAGGTCTCTTCCACCTTTTTTTCAAAGGACTCCAATTTCTCTTTAAACGGGGAGAGAATAGTGCCAATCTGTTCTTTGTTCTGTTCTTTAAAAGTCTGGCTATTTTTCTCTAAGATTTCTTGCGCCAATACTTTAAAGTCGTTTTTGAATTTCTCTTGAAGGGTATTTAATTCCTCTCGCTGCTCAGAAAGGCGTTGTTCAAGGCTTTTATAACGTTCTTGCCATGTGGCTACCGCGGCATTTAATTGTATGTTTTGATCTTCTGCAGATTTGTGTTCGGCTATTTCATCATCAAGACGTTTTTGCAGATCATCAAAACGTTCTTTGCGTACATAGTGGTTTTCAAGGTCTTCGGTACTTTGTTTAGAATCTCCAGATGTACGTTTGGCCAACAACCAGCCAATCACAATACCGAGTAAAACGCCAACGATTAAAGCAAGAATATCCATAAGGTAGATTTATTAGTTCCCCCAAAAATAACACTTCAACCACACCTATTTGATTGCGCCCGAGGTTTCTTATCAAGATTGGTTAATAACCCTTCTCTTCCATGCGCTTCGCAAAATCTTCACCTATTTTTCTTCCCCATGCTTCGCCAACTTTCATAGATTCTTGTAAAATGAAAGGTGAGTTTGCCGCGAATTTTTTCCCGGCTGGCGAGTTGTAAAATTCAATAATAGCCTCTAAGTCTTCTGTAGAAAGGTATTTCACATAAATGGGGGCTAACATGGCGGTGAGCTCATCCAGTGAATTGCGCAAGAAATCTGCTTCTAATTCATTCCAAATGCTGTCATTTACCTGTGGATATTGTCTTTTAAACATATCAAACATTTGCACAACAACCGTTTTATATGAAGCTTCTGTGCCGGCGGCTTTAAACATTTGCTTCAGTTTTTGGGCATAGTCGTCTTGCGCTTGTGCATAGCTGTTTATGCTTAAGCTTAACATTATACTAAGGGCGAGAAGAATTCTTTTCATGTCTTTCTTATTTAATAAGGTGCTAAAATTAGATGATACATTGTTGGCATTTGCAATGTGCTAAAGCTTTGAGATAAAAAAAAGCCCTGCTCTCGATCTTTATCGGGATGCAGGGCTTTAGTTAGTAAGAATCCAATGAGGTTATTTCACTTTATCAACGATTGCTTTAAAGGCGTCAGGGTGATTCATCGCCAAATCTGCTAATACCTTGCGGTTAAGCTCGATATTGTTGGCTTTGAGTTTACCCATAAACACAGAATAGCTCATTCCATGTTCGCGGGCACCCGCGTTGATACGCTGAATCCACAATGAGCGGAAGTTGCGCTTTTTTTGTTTGCGGCCTATGTAGGCATATTGAAGTCCTTTTTCAACCGCGTTTTTAGCAACAGTCCAAACGTTTTTTCTACGACCAAAGTAACCTTTGGCCATTTTCATAATTTTTTTACGTCTGGCGCGCGATGCTACTGAATTTACTGATCTAGGCATAACTTATTAATTTTTTGAACCAGGCGTCCGCTTATTCGTCATTTTTAGTCATCGGATCTTTTGTGCCAAGCCCAGGGTTAATTAAAACTCTATTTACTCTTTAGATGCAAAGTTGTGCGCGTACGCTCTTTTCATCTGATTTATCCACTAAAGTGGCATGGGTGAGATTGCGCTTCTGCTTGGTCTCCTTCTTTGTTAGAATGTGACTTTTGTAGGCGTGCTTTCTCTTGATCTTGCCGGTACCGGTTAGCTTAAAACGCTTCTTGGCACTGGCTTTTGTTTTCATTTTTGGCATTGCTCAATTGTATTTATCTGGATTCTTACTTAACTCTTTTTCTTAGGGGCGAGGATAACGCTCATGCGCTTACCCTCTAAACGTGGCAACTGTTCTACTTTGCCGTATTCTTCTAAATCTTGTGCTAGGCGCAGCAAAAGGATTTCTCCTTGGTCTTTGTAGACAATACTCCGGCCTTTAAAAAACACAAACGCCTTAAGCTTTGCACCTTCTTGTAAAAACTTAACAGCGTGCTTCAGCTTAAATTCATAATCATGATCATCAGTCTGGGGGCCGAAGCGTATTTCTTTAAGAACTACTTTTTGTGTTTTAGCAGCTATTTCTTTCTGCTTTTTGCGCTGGTCGTATAAGAACTTTTTATAATCCATCACCTTACAAACCGGCGGGTCTGCATTGGGTGAAATCTCTACGAGATCAAGTTCGCTTTCTTGCGCTAGGCGCAACGCATCACGCGTGTCGTAAATATCTACGGTTACGTTGTCTCCAACCAGCCGCACTTTTGGAACCCGAATGGCATCATTAATTCTGTGTTTGGGTTCTTCCGGTTTTGCCGGACGGACAGTTCTGCCTCTACCTCCTTTTCTCAGATCGTGTAGTTTTTAGTTAATTTAATTTAGTAACCAGTTAGTTGGTTAATCTCTTCGTTAATCATTGCAGCAAATTCAGAAACGGGCATCGATCCCTTATCACCTTCGCCATGCCTACGTACCGAAACTGTAGCAGCTTCCTGCTCCTTTTCGCCTACAATTAACATGTATGGCACTTTGCTGATTTCGGCATCGCGAATTTTGCGTCCGATTTTTTCACTGCGCTCGTCAACGAGGGCGCGAATATCGTAATTTTCAAGCAATTGCGTAAGCGAGGCCGCATAGTCGTGATATTTTTCACTTACTGGTAAAATGGCTACTTGCTGCGGTGCCAACCAAAGCGGGAAGTTGCCTGCGCAATGTTCTAACAGCACGGCTACAAAGCGTTCCATACTGCCAAATGGCGCACGATGAATCATTACTGGCCGGTGCATTTCATTATCTGCACCTTTATACTCTAGCTCAAAGCGCTCTGGCAGGTTGTAGTCAACCTGTATGGTGCCAAGTTGCCAGCTGCGTCCGAGTGCATCTCTAACCATAAAATCAAGCTTAGGACCATAAAATGCAGCTTCACCTAGCTCTACGGTTGTTTTTAATCCTTTTTCTGCAGTGGCTTCTATAATGGCGCGTTCTGCTTTTTCCCAAACGTCATCACTGCCAATGTATTTTTCTTTGTTATTTGGGTCGCGTAATGAGATTTGTGCCGTAAAATTTTCAAAATCTAAGGTTTTGAAAATATAGAGCACCAGGTCTATAACTTTTTGAAATTCTTCTTTTAGCTGGTCTGGCGTACAAAATAAGTGTGCGTCATCTTGTGTAAATCCGCGTACGCGTGTTAGCCCGTGCAATTCACCGCTTTGCTCATAACGGTAAACGGTGCCAAATTCTGCCAATCGCAAAGGCAGGTCGCGATAACTCCGCGGGGCACTTTTGTAAATCTCACAATGGTGCGGGCAGTTCATCGGTTTTAGCAAATACTCTTCACCTTCTTCTGGCGTATTTATGGGCTGAAAGCTGTCTTTGCCATATTTGGCCCAATGGCCGCTGGTCTCATACAATTGCTTGCTGCCAATATGTGGCGTAATCACCTGCGCGTATCCCGCTTTTTTCTGGGCTATGCGAAGAAAATTTTCTAGACGTTCGCGTAGTGCAGCACCTTTAGGTAACCAAAGCGGTAAACCTTGCCCAACGCGTTGGCTAAAAGTAAAGAGCTCTAATTCCTTACCAAGTTTACGGTGGTCACGTTTTTTAGCTTCCTCTAACAATTCTAGATACTCTGTGAGCATGCTCGCCTTGGGGAAGCTAATGCCATAAACACGTGTTAACTGCTTGTTTTTTTCATCGCCACGCCAATAAGCGCCAGCCACATTCATAATTTTAACGGCCTTTATAAACCCTGTGTTGGGTATATGGCCGCCACGGCAGAGGTCTGTAAAATCTGCGTGATCACAAAACGTAATGGTGCCGTCTTCTAAATTCTGAATGAGTTCAGTTTTGTATTCATTACCAGAATACATCGCAAGTGCTTCAGCTTTTGAAACTGCACGCATACTAAATGCAAACTTCTGGCGCGCAAATTCCAGCATCTTATCTTCAATCTTCTTGAAGTCTTTTTCACTAATTGTGTCATCGCCCAAATCAACATCATAATAAAAACCATTTTCTATTGCAGGGCCAATGGTGAGTTTTACGTTGGGGTGGAAAAAAGTAATCGCCTGCGCTAAAACGTGCGCAGAAGAGTGCCAAAAGGCTTGTTTACCTGCTTGATCTTCCCATGTAAAAAAAGAAATGGTACCGTCTGTATGTAAAGCATCTGTAAGCTCAATGGTTTTACCGTTGTAGGTGCCTGATAAAACATTTCGGGCTAACCCTTGACTAATGCTTGCCGCAACTTCTAATCCTGTAGTTCCTGGGGCATACGTACGGATGCTGCCATCAGGAAAAGTGATGTTAATCATGTGTTTCTTTTTAAGGCTGGCAAATGTAGCTAGAATGACCGCGCCTACAAGGCGATAAATACCGCTTCTGTATCATCTTTAAAGCTAATGTTTAATATCATTAACGCTGCCAAAGATGTATCTTGCCTCATCATAAGAATACTTGAGCGTTTAAAATGATGAAATACATTTTCTTAGGGGTGTTGCTTTGGGGAAGTTTAACAGCCTCAGCACAAAAAGATACGGGCACTTTTACCCAGTTATTTGCCACATACAAGCAGTTGCATAGCCACCCGGAGTTGAGCTTACAAGAGGCGCAAACGTCTGCTTTTTTGTGTGCCCAGCTTGATGCCATAAACCTCACTTATGAGCACCCAATTGGCGGATATGGTATTGCTGGTGTGCTTGAAAATGGGGATGGCCCAACCATACTTTTGCGTACAGATATGGATGCACTGCCCATATCAGAAGAAACCCAAGCGCCCTATGCCAGTAAAAATGAAGGGGTGATGCACGCTTGTGGACATGATATACACATGACTGTTTGGTTAGGTACGCTTCAATATTTAGCCACACACAAAGAGGCGTGGCGCGGGCGTATTCTCTTTGTGGCACAAGGTGCCGAAGAAATTGGTCAAGGGTCTAAAATGCTTTTACAAGATGATATTTATGGGCGTTTTGGCAAGCCAGATCTTTGCTTGGCATTGCACACAAGTGCCGATTACATGGCTGGAGATATTGGCATTTGTTCGGGTTGGTTTATGGCGAATGTTGATATGGTTACCCTTACCATTCATGGCCGCGGTGGTCATGGTGCTGCACCCCACGAAACTGTTGATCCGGTGTTGGTGGCAGCTAAAGTCATCTTGAATTTACAAACCATCATTACCCGAGAACTTAAACCCACAGAAGCAGCAGTAATTACTGTTGGGGCTATTCATGGCGGCACGGCTGGCAACGTGATTCCAGACCAGGTAACGCTTGAGCTAACGGTACGTTCTTACAGTGATGCTTCACGTACATTCATTTTAAATGCCATAGAGCGTACCATGCGCGCAACGGCGCAATCGGCTGGCGTACCTGCAACCTTGGCGCCAGAAATGAAGGTGCGCGACATGTTTACACCTGCTTTGTACAATGACCCTATTTTAGCCCAAAAAGCGCATACCATTTTAAAAAGCACTTTGGGCGATGCGCATATTTTTGATCAAGAAAAGCTCACCATAGGCGAAGATTTTAGTCGCTATGGTTTGGTAGAACCTGCCATACCCGTTTTCATGTTTAATTTAGGAACGGTGGCCCAATCTACATGGCAAGCAGCACAAAAGGAAGAGAAGCAATTACCGAAATTACATTCTTCTGGTTATCTGCCAGATTTTGAAAAAGCCATTCCAACGGGTATAAAAGCAATGGTTGATTTGATTTGTGGCTTAAGCACGGAGTGAAATTGTGCTCTGTTCTTCTGCGTTAATCGCTCTAAAGATTCCGCTTGTGGCAGAAATCCAAAGGTTACCTTTGCCGCATGACAAGAGAAGAAATACTTGCGGCATTAAATGCCAGTAGTGCAGCTACCTTAATGGAAACGCTAGAAATCAAATACATTGATTTTAACCGTGAAGAAGGTTGGGTAAAGGCAACCATGCCAGTTACACCGAGGGTTCATCAACCTATGGGTTTGTTACACGGTGGGGCCACGGCTGCGCTTGCAGAAAGTGTGGGTAGTGCAAGTAGCGTTTTATTTTTAGACCCCACCAAGCAGGTACCTGTTGGCGTAGAGCTTAGCTGTAACCATGTGCGTAGCATTCGTGAGGGGTTAGTAACCGCAACGGCCCAAATTATTCATAAGGGGAGAAGTAGCCATTTATGGCAAATCAAGATTGAAGATGAGAACGGAAAGCTAATTTCCATTTGTAAGTTGTTAAACTTCATAAAAGACGTTAAGTAAACGGTATCTGTTGGTTTAGAGGTCTAAATGTTATTCTCTGTGGCACAAATTGCGATCAACACAACAACACAATCTGATTTTCTGCTTTGGCGCGAGCCGAACGAAACACAGATCGTGTTATTTACCCTTACCAATGAAAACACGGCAGCACAAGATGTTGTGGTGCTGGCGCCTTTTTTAGGGCCAAAAACGGTATTTGCCATTGCCGAAAAAACAGAGGTTTCAGAAGCTCAGCTTTCTAATCTTGAATTTCCAGAGCTCAACATCGCCTCAAAAACAGAAGAAACCAGCCGTAGCAGTCACTTGGCTTTAGTAAGCGAAGCTGTAAAGCAAATGCAAAATAATGCCTTTAAAAAGGTGGTTTTAGCCAGAACTAAAGTGCTGCATCATACGCCAGACATCCCCACGTTGTTTTTGAAATTTAGTCGGGCATATCCCAGCGCATGTGTATTTCTGTTTTGCACTGCAGGGGCGGGATGCTGGATGGGTGCTACACCAGAAACGTTATTACACGTAGCGGGAAATACTGTTTCTGCCAACAGTTTGGCAGGTACACGCCCAGCAGGCAGTGCACAGGTTTGGGGACAAAAAGAGAAACAAGAACAGCAATTTGTAACGGATGAAATTGCAGAAGTATTTCGTGCTTCAGGCGTTTCTGAAATTACCTTTCAAGGCCCAAATACGCGTCATGCCGGACCCGTAGAACATTTATTTACCGAAGTTGGTGGCACAAAACCAGCATCCTTAAAGCCCACAGCATTGGCTTCAAAACTGCATCCAACACCGGCTGTTGGTGGTTTGCCCCGTAAAGAGGCCATTGCATTTATTGGTGAATTTGAGCCCATAAAGCGTGATTATTATTGTGGTTATCTTGGTGTGTCAACACAAAAAAAGAGCACTTTTTATGTGAATCTTCGTTCTATGCAGCTTTTTAAAAACAGCTTAATTTTGTACGCGGGTGGCGGAATAACGGCAGCGTCTGATCCAGAATTAGAATGGGATGAAACAGAGCGAAAATTACAAACGCTGCTAGCGGTAATAAATGAAGAAGATTCTTAAATGATACATAGTTCAAAGCGCAATGTTAGAGCGCTGATAAGCATTGCCAAGCAAAAAGGCGTAAAGCACATTGTTTTTTCGCCAGGTTCGCGCAATGCGCCACTCATAATTGGTTTTACAGCAGACCCGCATTTTTCATGTATTTCTATTCCTGATGAGCGCAGCGCAGGGTTTATTGCTTTGGGTATTGCCCAAGCAACGGGCACAACCGTTGTGGTGTGTTGTACGTCTGGCTCTGCCGCAGTAAACTATTATCCCGCAGTTACAGAGGCATTTTATCAACGGATACCTTTGGTGGTGGTTACTGCAGATCGCCCGCAAGAAATGATTGACCAGGCTGACGGGCAAACCATAAGGCAGGTTGGCGTTTTTGCTAATCACATTTATTACCAAGCCAACTTACAAAATGATGCAGAGGATGCGCAAAGCGCGTCTTACACCGAGCGGGTGCTTAATGAAGCCTTTAATGAAGCTTGGATAAATCCGGGGCCTGTTCATATTAACATGCCGTTTAAGGAGCCGTTATATGGCACTTTGCCACCAGAAACGCCAATTGAAAAATGGCGTAATATCCGTGCGGTTCCATGTAGACAACAACCCACCAATGAATGGGATGAATTGGCGCTGGCATGGAATCAAAGCGACAAAAAGCTGATTATTATTGGTCAGCTGCCCCCAGATCATAACCTAACAGCTTACATCAACACGTTAGCAGAAGATCCTGGTACTTTAATTTTTACAGAATCTACCAGTAACATAAATGTAAAAAACGCCATTATAGGCATAGACAGGGTAGTAAATACGGTAAAGCGGGAGCATTGGCGCCACATTAAAGCAGATATTTTACTCACCATAGGCGAGGCCGTGGTAAGCAAAAAAGTAAAAACGATGCTTCGCGAGAACAAGCCAGACCAGCATTGGCATGTGGCTATGCGCCATCCGCATCCAGATACATATCAGGCATTAACGGTTAGTGTTATGGCACGCCCGCATGCTTTTTTAGAGTTTTTGGCAGAACACAGTATTCTCACCAATGGAGATTTCGGAAGCCGATGGATAGCTCTGGATAAAAGTCGTGATGCCCTACATGAGAGCTTTCTTGCCCAAGCACCGTATAGCGATTTGACCGTGTATGGGCATATTCTTCCGGCACTTCCCGCAAATAGTGTTTTGCACCTGGCAAATAGCTCTCCAGTACGCTATGTACAACTGTTTAAAGAGGGCAGGCATCTGCCACACTATGCTAACCGCGGCGCTTCAGGTATTGATGGCTGTACGTCAACCGCATTAGGCTATTCGCTGGCCAGCGATAAAATCAATGTACTCATAAGCGGTGATATTGCTTTTTTGTACGATAGTAATGCCTTCCTCAACCGTAATGTGCCCCAAAATTTGCGCGTTATTGTGATCAATAATGGCGGGGGAAATATCTTCCGCATCATTGGTGGGCCAGACCAAACCCGCGTGATGGATGAGTTTTTTGAGGCCGCCCAGCCAGCAAATATTAGCGGTATTGCAGAAACCTACGGATTAGAATATGTGTTAATCCAAACTGAAGACGAATTAAAAGAAGCGCTACCTGAATTTTTTAATGAAGCAGGCGGGGCAGCTATTATGGAAATTATAACGCCTCGCGATATAAATCCGGAGGTACTAGAAAACTACTTTAAATATTTGCGCAATGGGTAAGCCCAACTGGAGAACAGTTAAAGAATACGAAGACATTACTTTTAAGATAGCTGATGGCGTAGCGCGCATTGCCTTTAATAGGCCGGAGGTACGCAATGCATTTAGACCAAAAACTGTAGATGAATTGCTTGATGCTCTCATTATAAGCCATGAAAGTCAAGAGGTTGGCGTGGTGCTCATCTCTGGCGAAGGCCCTTCTCCAAAAGACGGTGGCTGGGCTTTTTGTAGCGGTGGCGATCAACGCGTGCGTGCAAAACGTGGTTACGCGTACGCGGATGGTACTAACAAATTCAACATTCTTGATGTGCAGCGCCAAATACGCTTTATGAATAAAGTGGTTATTGCTGTGGTACCCGGTTGGGCAGTAGGGGGCGGACATAGCTTGCATGTGGTTTGTGATCTTACGTTGGCGAGTAAAGAACATGCCATATTTAAACAAACAGATGCAGATGTAGCCAGTTTTGATGGTGGCTTTGGCAGTGCCTATTTGGCACGTCAGGTAGGGCAAAAGCGCGCCCGCGAAATTTTCTTTTTGGGCTTTGATTATACCGCACAAGAGGCTTTTGACATGGGTATGGTTAACAAGGTTGTGCCACATGATGAGCTAGAGCAAACCGCTTATGATTGGGCGCAAGAGATTATGACCAAGAGCCCAACAGCTATCAAGATGCTCAAATTTGGGTTTAACCTCATTGATGATGGCTTGGTTGGGCAGCAGGTTTATGCCGGTGAAGCCACCCGTATGTTGTATGGCACTGATGAGGCAGAAGAAGGCCGAAATGCCTTTTTAGAAAAAAGAAAACGCGATTTTTCAAAATTCCCGAAGTTTCCGTAATTCAAAGTAATTCCTTAGGCTTATTTGGCCCGATTTACTATCGCAACAAAATGTTTGTCTACACGCTAGATAAACAAGAAATACGTGCAATTTCAGTAGAGCATGTTGGCTAACAACATGAATAGCATTGATCAATATCAAGTATTTAATAATTCAGAAAGAATTATATTATATTTTCACAACCTTTATAATTTAATTAAAAATAAACCATAAAATATATTATTTTTTTGAATTATTGTTAAACAATAGGTGTACTCTTGCCACATTATTAAATAGAGCATTAGCATGAAAAAAAGTACCCTGTTGATTATTGGTTCATTGATTGTAGCCACAAGATTTGCGAGTGCTCAAACCACACTTTTTAGCGGTGATGTAGCATTTGTTAACGCAATTATGCACAATTCGTCTGCAGATACTTTTGCCATTGTTTTATTAAAAGACATTGATGCTACCACTCAAATAGGTTTTACAGATGGCTGTTATAAAGATGCTAATGGTTATAACTTACTATCTAGTAACAAAAATGAATGGTATTTTGTGTGGCAAGCCCCGGCTGGGGGGTTAAAAAGAGGAGAAACGATAAAGTACTGGAACTCCTTGGCTACCGCATTGAATGCTGGCGGTGTTGCAAACTGTGACAAAGGAACAGTAGTAGCGGGCGATGCTTTGTCGCTTAATCATAACGGTGGTACAGATCAGATTTTTGCATTTCAAGGCATAGCGAATTTAGATTTGGTTAATTATCGATTAACCGTAGACAGATATTTAGCTGGTATTCATTTAAACTATATTTCTGGTGCAACCTCAGATGTTAATTGGGATGGTTCGGCTTCTGCTGCAGGGTTGATACAGTCTGAATTACCTGATTCATTGGTTAACGGAGTAAGTGCTATTCGTTTAGATTCATCTAGCGTTAGAAGGACTAATGGCTATATGTACAGAAGAGACTTAAGTTTAGATAAAACGGTACTTAATAACAAGAGTAACTGGCAATCAACCAATAAATTATTAGCAAGAGGGGCTATAATACCAAGAAGTGTTTGGACTGGTAGCTGGCAAGGTGGAACACCCACATCAACAAAAAACGTGATTATCCAGTCAAGCGTTACGTCACCCGGTACATTTACAGCTCAAGATGTTCGTATAGATCCGGGTTATGCTTTTACAATAAACGCTGGAAACGTAGCAAATATTTATGGTGATTTATACAATTACGGCTCGGTAAACTCAAATGGTGACATTGAATTTTACAATGTTTCTGATACTGCAGATATCTATGGTGATACCGTAAAATTTATTGGAATCATTCGCGTATCAAGTTCCACCGTACTTAGAACTAACAATTTACTTTATCTAAATGCTACGGGTGCTTTTGCCTATGGTCAAATAGGTACTGGTGGACCTTATAATGGAACGATAGTAGGCAATTTAACCGCAAGTTATTATATCAGTGGTGGTGGTAATGGCTACAGGCACTTAGGCGCACCAGTTAATGGCGCAACTTTGGCAGAAATAAATGATGATGTACCCTTAAATTTCGGAACACCTAGTAGTATCTTCCAGAATGTTTATCAATTCAATGAATCAGGGGTATCTCCCCATTGGCAGCCAGCAACGGGTTTATCTCAGAGTATGGACAATGCAGGCTTTGCTGTTTTTATAAAAGCAGATCAGTTGCCCCTTAAAATTGATATTACAGGGCAATATTTTGGAACGGATAATTATGTGGTTACCGGTTTAACTAGAACAGGCGCAACGGCAGATACTTCTGGATGGCATTTTATTAGAAACCCTTGGCCCAGCGGCATTTACTGGGATGGTAGCATCGCAAATGTTCAAGGTACGGCTACTTACATTTGGGATCAATCCACTGGTGTGTATAGCATTTTTGATAATATATTTGATGGTATGATACCGCCATTCGTATCACTTCTAGTAAAGGTTACCTCGAACAACGTAAGTGTAACTATACCAAATAGCAGTAGAAATGTAGCGGTTGCTACCAATTATTTTGACAAAACGTTTAGTGCTCAAAATTATATTGGTATTTCCTTCACAAATTTATTAACCCAAGTATCAGATAAGGTTTATTTTACAACCAGCAATGAAGCCTTAAATGAATTTGATGAAAGTGATGGATTTAAATTGCTAAATAGAGAAGATGCACCTAGCCTATATTTTGTTGAAAATGGAAACAAGCTATACAAATCAGTATATCAGAATCTGCCAATAGATGGTGTGCATATACCACTTTATTTGGCCACCAAAAGTTACGGACAGTATCAAATATCCTCAGAAATACAGAATTTAGAGGCAGGGTCAAGTGTGTTTTTAGAGGATTTTAAGTTGCACAAACTGTACGATTTAAATACTTCGCACAACATTATTGTTAGTGAAGGAGATCAAGCTGATCGGTTTATGATGCATATCTTTAAGCAGGAGGAAGGCATTACAAACCAGCAGAATTACATGGTTTCTGCTAATCAATCAACGCTTAGGATAAGTGCAACCCAAAATGAAACCGTTCAGGTGCATGTTGTAGATGTAGTGGGTAGAACTTTGTTCAACGATATGGTGCAGCTTTATGAAGGCGAAATAGTAGAAATTCCAATGCTTACGCCTAATACAAGCTTCTGCATTGTAAAGGTTGGTGGAAGTGATACCGTAAAGATTGAAAAAGTAGTTATTGCGGATTAAAAATATCTGTGCTGCTTACGGCTATCTACGGTAAAAAAATTGTTTCATAACGTCCTGATCTTGTATGCTTCTCAAGGTAGAAAAAGGCTACTTTTGAGGGTTGTGTTCACACAATAGGGGTAAGCCCCTAATTTTTCAAAATTTCCGTAATTCCCGTAATGAAAACACATAACGAGAATCCAATACAAGATCTAGAAGTTAACCCATCAACATTAAGTGATGCTGAAGTTGCCACAGAGCACATAAACTTTGTGAACAAGCCTCTAGAGATAGCTGGATTGCCATTAATAGATGATGAAGCATTCTCTCCGCTTCATAAAGAATACCTCTACGTAAGGCTGGTATCGGCTTTAGTGTTTTTTGCTTTTTTGGCAGCTGCGGGGGTTTTTCTTTACTTCAACACTGATTTGGCCATCTGGCAGATTTACCTCCCTTTGGTGGTTATTGCAACATTTAACATTACCGTGCAGATTCTTGGCTTTAGTAAAA
Organism: uncultured Cryomorphaceae bacterium; assembly: GCA_964416385.1. Taxonomy (GTDB): domain Bacteria; phylum Bacteroidota; class Bacteroidia; order Flavobacteriales; family Schleiferiaceae; genus JAUHWL01. The sequence goes on from CAYQDW010000052.1 coordinate 15,880, forward strand.
AAGGCTACCTCATGCGTACGCACGACATCAGCTATAAACGCGGCCTTATTTTTCATAAACGTACTACTGTGCCGCTTGTGCGCATACAACATAGTGAAGTATCTCAAGGGCCACTACAACGCCTGTTTGATTTGGCAACAGTAAAAATTTATACCGCAGGTGGCCAGCAAAGTGATTTGTCTATTCCAGGTTTAACACCTAATGAGGCTGGTAAAGTACGTGACTACATCAATAAATTAGTGCGTGAGCATGCTGAAGGATGATCTAAAGCAACCGCAACGCCAGGCGCTTTTAGGCGTGGCTGTTTTGTATTTCAAGAATCTACGCATTGGCTTTAATATATTGTTGGCCCTAATTGTACCCATTTTTGCCGGATGGGGCGTGGGTGGCAATTACTTGTACTTTGCACTTGGCGTTGTTTTAGTCGCCTTAGGGGTTATCGCCTATTTTCAATTCCGCAATTTCTTTTTTCAGGTGGTGGATGATAAGTTTATCATTAATCAAGGGGTGATTAAAAAAGAAGAACTCAGCGTACCTTTTTCTAGAATACAAAGCGTGCATATCAAGCAGAATATCATCCAACAGCTATTAAACGTTGTTGCGCTTGAGATTGATACTGCTGGCAGCACACAAAAAGAAGTGGGTATACCAGCGCTTACCAGGAGCTATGCCGAAGCTTTGAAAGAGTTTTTACTTACCAAGAAGGAAGAAGAACGCACCATTGATGAATCAGCCCCAGAAAACACCGTTATTGAACAACCAAAACTATCGGCACAACAAAGAAAAGGTACACGTATTCTGCATTTGAATGTGGTAGATCTCTTTCGGGTTGGCATCACAGAGAATCACTTGCGTACAGGCTTAATCGCGTTTGGTGTACTCTTTGGGTATTTTAATCAGCTAGAAGAAGTTATAAAAGACGAGGTAGAAGCTGCTACCCGACAAGTAGAAGCTTTTGTAACCACAATGGCTTATGTTATCCCCATTGGCATTGTGCTTTTTGCTTTGGTTTCTGTGCTTTTAAGCCTTATAAGAACGGCATTGCGCTATTTTAACCTTTCTGTTTATCTCTCAAATCGCGGACTAACAGTAGAGGCGGGGCTATTAAAGCGGCAAGAAAATGTGGTGCCCGCAAATAAAATTCAATACATCGTTTGGAAAAGCAATCCGTTAAGGAAACTAATCGGCTACTATTCACTGGCTATATACCAAGCCAGCAGTGGCGAGGTTAACCGCAAGAATGCTGTTACGGTACCAGGCTGCAAAAAAGAGCAAATGGCAGATGTAAACCACGCTTTTTTTCCTGAGTTGGATGATAAAGAGCTGGCCACACTTAAACCAACGTCATTCTGGCAATTGCGCTTATTAACGTTTTTAGGCGTTTTGCCTGCGCTTGCGATAGCCGTGTTGGGTTGGTTTCAAGGTTGGTGGCTTTATATCGCAGCGGGCGCATACCTCACTTTAGCCGACTTTTTCATAAAAAAATATGTGGCCTCATTTTCGGTGCACGTATCTCATGACCTGTTAGAGGTTAAACGTGGATGGGTATTTCCGCACCATGTGTTGCTTAAGCATTTTAAGATACAGGGTGTTAATGCCCGGCAAAGTGTTTTTCAAAAACGCAGAGGTTTGGTATCGCTTACGTTATTCACAGCCAGCGGCAGCATCAACATTCCGTTTATTCCCGAGGCTGCTGGTTATGCCCTTGCAGATTATTTACTCTACAAGGTAGAAAGCAGCAATTTGGAGTGGATGTAATATTGTAATTCAAGACTTAAAATTTGAAATTTAAAAAAGCGTTATACAGAGCAAATTGCTAAAGCGAAATC
>CAYQDW010000053.1:0-5659 GCA_964416385.1 uncultured Cryomorphaceae bacterium
TTGCTTTCTTTACTTCCTCATCATAATAACCATAGCCATAACCGTAGCCATAACCGTAGCCATAACCGTAGCCATAACCATAGCCATAACCGTAGCCATAACCGTAACCATAACCGTAGCCACCGTCTACGTTGAAGTCATTCATTAGGGTAGCAATATTGGTTACGCTACCGTTTTTGTAAGAATCATTAACATAGTTAAGCAGCGGCCTTCTGGTGTAATTGTAACGAACTACATAAATATTCCAATCAGAGTACTTCATAAGCTCAAAAGCATCAGCAACCACACCGATTGGTGGCGTATCTAAAACAATAAAATCATAGTTCTGCTGTAATTCTTTCATCAGTGTTCCAAACCGATCACTAAGAATAAGCTCAGAAGGATTAGGTGGCACAGGACCGGCTGAAATAATATCTAGGTTTGGATAGGCAGTACTTTGTATTATTTCATCCATTTCCACTTCACCAATGAGGTAATTGGTTAAACCTGTTTGATTTGTTAAATCAAAGTCCATGTAAATTTTTGGCTTTCTGAGGTCAACGCCTATCAGAGCAGTTTTCTTTCCTCCTAAAGATAATACAGATGCCAAATTGATTGAACAAAAGGTTTTACCCTCTCCTGATATGGAAGATGTAACTAAGTATATTTTTCCCGAGTCTTTTGGTACATGTGATGTAAAGAAATCAAGACTTGCTCGAAGGGCTCTAAAAGACTCAGATATAGATGACTTCTGATTGGTAAAAACTGCCAAATTAGAAGTCTTATCATTATGACCAACAATACCTGACAAAGGCATTTTTGTAGCCTTGTCTAAATCTTGCTTAGTTTTTATCCTGCTGTCCAAGAAATCCATTAATAAAACCAAAAACAATGGTACCGATAATCCTATAAAAAGTGCAATGAAATAGTTGGTCATATAGTCTGGATAGATTGAATGATATGTAGGATGTGCGTAATCAATCATTTTGGCAGAAGGGACATATGACGCCTTTGAAATACCTAATTCTGCTTGCTTCTGTTTAAGGAAAAGATATAATTCTTCATTTAGTTGAACTTTACGCTCAATATTTAATAAATCCTGCTCCGATTTAGGTAACGAGCGAATCTGGCCCTCAAGTTGTGCAATTCTACCTGATAAATCATTCACAATTATTTCTGAACCTTTTATGAGGTTTTGCACAGCTTCACGAATGCGCTGTCTGGTATAATCTATTTCATTGTTAATACGTACCACTGCCGGGTTTTTCTCAGTTACACCACCTAATTTCATTTTTGCAGCGAACAGTTCAGCCAGCGATACAACCAAATCATCCAGTGTCCCGTTATCAATACCCGCACCAGTAGGCGCAACAATACTTGAATAATCTTGATTTTTCGCTAAGTACTCAGTAAGGTAGTCATAATATCTGATTTTTGCTAATTCTTCGCTTCGTCTAGTTTCTAAATCGCTAAATTGTTTATACAATTGAGATCCCTCAGCACTGACATCATAAGTTTCTTTAGACGAACGAAACTTTTGCAATATACTTTCGACGGCATCTAAGCTATCTTCTATTTCTACAAGCTGTGCATTAATAAATTCTATGGTATTATCTGCTACTCTAACCTTAGACTCTAATGTCTGATTGATATAAACCTGACTATAGGCATTCACATAGTTGGTGATTTTTTCTGGTATGCCACCAGTTAGTGACAATGAAATTCCTGATGACCCTTTTGCTAATGGTGCAATGGCTACTCGTCCGGCGTATCTACGCGCTAATGAGCCATAGTCAAGCATCATTATTTGAATTGGGCTCTCATTGCTAAGAAAATCTGAATTTCGCTCAATTTTAATACGATACGATTCGCCTTCAATCCACTCGCCAAAATTGTACGTACCAGAAGGTATTTGGCCGGAAGTACCTTGAAATAATTCAGAACTAAAATTGTAAGATTGTCCAAGTCCTAGGCTTGTTAATTGAAAAGCGCTATCGGCCACTTGCTGAATTACGATACGATAATTCACTAATTGTATATGATCTTTATCATAAATCAATTTTACTGGCGTCCTAGGGTATATTTCAGTAGTTTTAAATCGACCAACACTGTAATATTCAACCTCAAAATCTAAAGATCTAATTGTTTTGAGCGCTTGTTCATATGACTGAAGCGTAATAATTTCATTTTCAAATTCTAGACGCGGGTTATAATAGCCTATTTTAGTCATTGCGGCTTCAATACCAGAAGTGTTTGTCTCCCCCTGATTTAGCATCATTTTCGCCTCTGTTTGATATATTTTGGCGGTATACCGGTTAATCATGAACGCAACCCCCAGCGCTAGTAGCATACTCAAAATGAAATAAGGCCAAAACCTAACTACCGAGAAAAGTATTGTTCTAAAATCAATACTTTGTTCTTGTTCTTCTTCTTGGGTATTTTGTCTACCTAAACCGTTTTGAAGATTTTTATATCCTTCTTCCATAAACTTACTAATTTGTATTTGTGCGTATGGCTACGATAAGCGCCAAACTACTCGATATTGCACCCAGAACAGACAAAAAGGTTTGAAGACCAGTTTCACCTAGCCCCCATGTCCGTTGCTTTAATGGCTTGACATTAATTATATCATTAGGTTGAATAAAAAATCTAGGGTCACTTACAACTCGTTTATCTGTAAGATCTATTTCATAATACTTCACACCTTCTGGATGCATACGTACAATTTGAATAGCACAACGGTTACCCAAAAAATCAATACCGCCAGCATTACCTATTGCCTCAAAAATATTTGCCTCATTCTGGAAAAGAAAATACTGACCATTCATTCCCTCTCCAATTATTGTGTATTTTATTCCAGCAAGTCGTACTTTTACAAAGACTTGATCTTGGTTAAAATATTGCAACAAAAGCTTATCGAGTTTAGCTTCTATTTCTTCAATAGATAAACCGTTTACATAAATTTCTCCAATTACTGGTAATTTCAATTTCCCAGCTGAATTTACCGTATATCCGTTGAAATAAATCATGGCATTTCCACCACCGCGGCCACCACCTGCAGCACCTCCGCCTCCGCCCATATTACCATTTTGTCCACTCTGAAGATTAAAAAAACGGTCTACATCTTCATTAAAAGAGCGAAAACGTACATCCAACAAATCATTTACTTGTACTTTATAATAGCTTCTCCGCAGTTTTTGATATCCTGCTGTATCTAATTCAAGCGCCGCCCCTTCTTTATCTTGAAGATAGGTGAGTTTAGACGTAGGAACACAACTGCTACCTGCAATTAACAGAATTAGCAACAGTGGTACTAATGAAATTTTTTTCTTCATAAAATTATACAATCATTCCTGCAGCCACAGTTTCGTTTGTAGCTTCATCAATTAATAAAACACTTCCTGTATTTCGGTTTCTGCGATATGCATCGCACAAAATCGGTTTTGTACTGCGTAGTTTTACTCGTGCAATGTCATTCATACCAATAGCTTGATCATTTTCTAAACGGTGCAGTGTATTGATGTCCATTTTATAAACCACTTCTGTCAACATGGCGCGCGCCTCATTCGTAGTATGGCGAAGAATGTATTTGGCACGCTGTCTTGGTCCATTTGGATGAAGCCAGCACATCATGATATCAAGATCTTGGGTGGTTGTTGGCTGATTGTTTTTACGCACAATCATATCACCACGACTAATATCAATATCATCTTCTAGAGTCATTGTTACACTCATGGGTGCAAAAGCTTCTGTAAGACTACCATTAAACGTGTCTATGCTCGCAATACGTGATTCCAAGCCTGATGGCAAAACAACTACTTCGTCACCTGGTTTGAATACACCACCGGCCACGCGACCTGCATAGCCTCTGTAGTCATGATATTCTTTTGAATGCGGACGAATAACGGTTTGAACGGGAAAACGACAATCTATGAGATTTTCATCAGAACCAATGTGTACATTTTCTAAGTTGTACATGAGCGTTCCGCCTTGATACCAAGGCATATTCTCCGATCTGTTTACAACATTATCCCCAAGCAACGCGCTAATCGGAATAAAATGAACATCCTTAACGTCTAACTTGGCCGCAAAATCTTCGAATTCGTCAACAATTTTTTGATAGGCCTCTTGGTTCCAATCAACAAGGTCCATTTTATTGACGCATATAATAACATGGGGTATTTTCAAAAGCGATGCAATGATTGCATGTCTACGGGTTTGTTCAACTACACCATGACGCGCATCTACTAAAATTAGTGCCAAATTTGCTGTGGATGCACCTGTAACCATATTTCGGGTGTATTGCACATGACCAGGTGTATCTGCGATAATGAACTTTCGCTTCGGGGTGGCAAAGTAGCGATACGCAACATCTATGGTGATACCTTGTTCACGCTCATCTTTTAATCCATCCGTAAGCAATGACAAATCTATGTGACCCAAACCTTTCTTGGAGCTACTTTTCTCTACAGCTTCAATCTGATCTTCAAAAATAGACTTTGAATCATAAAGCAAGCGCCCTATTAGCGTGCTCTTTCCATCATCTACGCTACCCGCGGTAGTAAACCGCAATAATTCCATATCTAAATACGACATACTAGAAATATCCTTCTTTTTTACGGTCTTCCATGGCGGTTTCAGAGCGTTTATCGTCTTCACGATTACCACGTTCTGTAACGCGCGTTGAAGCTACTTCTTCTATTATTCTTTCTAAGGTTGTTGCATCACTCTCAATACCTCCTGTAATCGTGATATCACCAAGCGTGCGGAAACGAACTAATTTAAAAACCACCTCTTCTTTTGGGCGGAGGGTGATAAATTCCGAAATAGGTAACCATGAATTGTTTCGTCTGATTACCTCGCGTTCTTTAGCAAAATATAATTCGGGGATGTCTATTTGTTCTTTTAAGATGTATTGCCAAACGTCCATCTCTGTCCAGTTGCTAATTGGGAACACTCTAAAGTGCTCTCCCATGCGCTTTTTTCCATTAAACAAGTTCCATAGCTCGGGACGTTGATTTTTTGGATCCCACTGACCAAAATCATCGCGGTGCGAAAAGAAACGCTCCTTGGCACGTGCCTTTTCTTCATCTCTTCGGGCACCTCCCATTAAAGCATCAAATTGATGCTCTTCAATAGTATCTAAAAGCGTAATGGTTTGAATGGCATTTCTGCTTGCATTCATACCTGTTTCCTCAACTGCTTTTCCTTCGTCTATCGACTTTTGTACTGAGCCAACAATGAGCTTTGCTCCTAACTCAGCAACTAAATCGTCTCTATATTTTATAGTTTCAGGAAAGTTATGTCCTGTATCTATGTGAACTAAGGGGAACGGAATCTTTGCTGGCCAAAATGCCTTTCGCGCTAAATGTGTAACAACAATGCTATCCTTACCACCAGAAAACAAAATCCCTGGGTTATCAAATTGTGCAAATACCTCACGAATTACGTAAATAGCTTCTGCTTCTAATTCTTCTAGGTGCGTTAAGCTATAGCCTTTATTCATTAATCTTTAATTTAGGATATATCGCAGAAAGAAGGGTTGACACACCTTCTTCAATACTAATTTCTGCGGATTTTATTTGTATATCTGGTTTCTCTGGTTCTTCAAAGGGAGCATTTACACCCGTAAAATTACTTATTTGTCCAGCACGTGCTTTGGCATATAATCCTTTTACAT
>CAYQDW010000053.1:5759-17493 GCA_964416385.1 uncultured Cryomorphaceae bacterium
CCCGTAAAATTACTTATTTGTCCAGCACGTGCTTTGGCATATAATCCTTTTACATCTCGGGCTTCGCAAACATGCAGCGGGCAATCCACAAATACTTCTACAAAGCGTTCTGCACCAACAAGCTGTTTTACGGCTTCTCTATCTTCCTTGTAAGGTGAAACAAATGCCGAAAGTACCACAACACCTGCATCAATGAATAACTTAGAGACCTCGCCTATGCGCCTTATATTTTCAGAGCGTGAATCGGCAGAAAAATTCAAATCTTTATTAAGACCTGTGCGTAAATTGTCACCGTCCAAGATATAGGTGTGTATCCCCTGTTTGTGTAGCTCCTGTTCTAGCTGACTTGCTAATGTTGATTTACCAGAACCTGATAAACCCGTAAACCAAATTACAAATGACGCATGACCTAACAACTTGTTACGGTCGTTAACATCAACAGCATGAACATGAGGAATAATATGTAGTTTTTCCTTCATTTGGTTTGGTCAAGCCCATGAAAAATAGGCGATGCAAATTAAAGCATATAGAACGGTAAGCGGAAGACCAATCTTTAAAAAATCTAACCCCTTATAACCGCCTGGTTCATAGACCATTACGTTTGTTTGATAACTTATTGGTGTTAAAAAAGAACAGCTGGCCGCAAAAGCAATCGTAAGAAAAACATCTTTCTCCCCAAGATTAAGATCTGTAATGAGTGCCGCCGCAATCGGAAACATTATGGCTACCGCCGCCACGTTGGTGACAAAGGATGTTAAGAAAAGTGTTAAAATGAATAACGCTGAAATCAATACAACAGGAGATCCTTTAGAGAACAAGGCAAGTATTAATGTACTTATCCAACTTGCCGTACCTGTGCTGATCAAGGCTGTGCCAAAAGCAATAGCACTTACTAAAATCAAAAATAAATCAGGATTAAACTGCCGCTTTAATTGGTCGAAAGTAGCCAACTTCAGCGCCAAAAGTGCGGTCTGAAGTATAATAAGGCCCATCAAAAGATTAAAAAAATTGAGAGACCAGCCAATGGCTACCAGTGCTGCCACCACCCCAAACCAGCGCTTCTGTGGTTTGTTGTTAGTACCTATCACTTCAATAAACGAGATGTTATACAAATTTTTCGCACCCCTTATTTTTTCCCTGTAGTGGCTACCCGCTGTTAACAGAAGCATATCTCCGTATTCAAGTACCTGATCTCCAATTTTACCACCTAAACGTTCACCATCTCGCTTTATAGCTATAATCGCGGCATCATAGCGCTCCCTAAAGTTGGTGTCTTTTAAGCGCTTGCCTCCCAGGTTGCTCATAGCAGGAATTAACGCTTCTACCAGATCTAGTTTTTCGCCAAGATTAAATTTTTCGGTTTTTGGAAAAGCCAAACCAAAGCGTTCATTTTTAACTAATTCGGTAACTGATTTCGTCTCACCCGTAAAATAGAGTAAATCGCCTTCTAACAACATTTCTTCAGGCGCAACGGGTGATATTAACTTTCCTTTTCTGTTTATTTCTACCAAATACAAGCCATCTAAATTACGTAGACCGCCTTCTTTAACGGTACGGTTGGCGAGCAAAGATCCTTTGGCGATAACCGTTTCAACAATGTAATTCCGTTCATCTTGGCCTAAATCGTCAAACAAATCTTTGTTATGAGGCAAAAAACGGTAACCTACAACAACCAAATAGAGTAAACCCACAAGCGTAACAAGCAGCCCCGGTATCAAAAAGTCAGTAAAAGTAAAAGGCGCAAAACCATTACTTACCATCAACCCATTTAAAACCAAATTTGTAGATGTACCAATAAGCGTGATGGTACCACCAAGTGTGGCTGCAAATGAGAGCGGAATAAGAAATTTAGAAGGTGAAAGATTTCGCTTTTTGGTCCAGTTGTAGATATAAGGAATGAATAAAGCAACAATAGGAGTATTGTTTACAATGGAAGACAGACCTGCAACAATGCTCGTAAAGCTCAACAAAAACATTCGCGGGCGCTTAATATTTCGGAATATCAAATCGAGCAAGCCCAATAAATTGAAGTGTTCTTTGAGTGAAGCCGTTATAAAAATGAGCAGGAAAATGGTAATTACCGAAGAATTGGCGAAATGCCCCAACAAGGCCTCAAGTTCTATGATACCCAGTAACGTTAAAACAAGTACCACAGTAACAAAAATTGCCGTTGGCTTGTAACGTTTAATAAATAAACCTACAATAATCGCCAACATGGCTATGATTAAGGCGATTTTTGTAGCTTCTGGCGTGAGCACGTAAAAAGTGTTTGAGGGCAAAGAAAAGAATTGATTTCTAACGAAAACAATCTATCAAAGAGAATTTCAAAATCTCCTAAAATCCTAAAAATTTTGAGTTACGCTCCCCTATTTTAAAAGTTTCATTTTCTAATGAATTTTTGATTTTATTCAGTTGCACACGCTTGTGGCCTAAACAATTATAGGGGACAAATATGTTAGCTTGTCAAAGCAAAGCAATGGCAAAAACACTGCGACTAATTCTTGGTGATCAACTTAACATCAACCATTCATGGTTTAAAAAAGTATCTGCAGATGTTTTATACGTTATGATGGAGGTGCATCAAGAATCAACCTACGTAACACATCACATTCAAAAAATAACGGGCTTTTTTGCGGCCATGCGCGAATTTGCTTCTGCGCTTACCCAAAATGGTCATGAGGTTATTTATCTAAAAATCTCCGATCAAAATAACCACCAAGATATCTGTAAAAACCTAATAGAAATCATCCGTAAAGAAGCTATTTCAGCCTTTAACTACCAAGAACCAGACGAGTATCGCCTTGATGATTACATGAAAAAATGCTGTGAGCGTATAACCATCCCAACAGAAGTTTATGGCACAGAACACTTTTTTACCGCCCGCACTGAACTGGCTCAGTTTTTTTCTGGTAAGAAAACCTATTTGATGGAAAGCTTTTATAGGCACATGCGCAAGCGCCATAGTATACTCATGGATGATGATAAGCCCATTGGCGGACAATGGAATTTTGACCATGATAATCGAAAAAAATTACCTGCCAATCACACACCTATCGCGCCTTTTATCTATCAACATAACGTTAACGATATCGTTAACGAAATTGAAGCCGCTGGACTAAAAACCATAGGGAACTGTAATGCAAATGCGTTTATCTGGCCAATAAATAGACGCGAATCTCTTGAGGTTTTAGAATGGTTTTTAAACCATGCCCTTCCGCTATTTGGTACTTACCAAGATGCATTAACCACCAAAAGTTGGAGCGTATATCACAGCAGATTGAGTTTTAGTTTAAACACTAAAATGCTCAGCCCCCAAGAGGTTTGCAATGCAGCCATAGAACATTGGTTTAAAAACCAAGATACCATATCACTCGCGCAAATAGAAGGTTTTATTAGACAAATTTTAGGGTGGCGTGAATTTATGCGCGGCGTTTATTGGGCACAAATGCCAGCATACGCTAAGCAGAACTTTTTTGGACATAAAAAAGACTTGCCAGATTGGTTTTGGACTGGCAATACTAAAATGCATTGTATGCGCCACGCCATTAAGCAAAGTCTTGAGCATGCTTATGCCCATCACATTCAACGCCTTATGGTTACCGGAAATTTTGCACTGCTTGCCGGTATAAACCCCGATGCCGTGGATGAATGGTACCTCGGCATTTACATAGATGCCATAGAATGGGTAGAAATTACCAATACGCGCGGCATGAGCCAGTTTGCTGATGGCGGCCTAGTGGCCAGCAAACCTTACGTGAGCAGCGGCAATTACATTAATAAGATGAGCGATTATTGTAGCTCTTGTTATTATCAAGTCACCTTAAAAACGGGAGAAAAAGCATGCCCGTTTAACAGTTTGTACTGGCACTTCTTTGATCGGAATAGAGCGCTCCTGGAAAAAAATCCCCGCATAGGTATGGCTTATAGAACCTGGGACCATAAAATGCATGAAACGGCAAGAACCGAAATTTTAGAACAGGCCAATAGTTATCTAGAAAATATTAATGACTTATGAAACGAGGGTTAGTTTGGTTCAGAAATAATTTGCGGTTAGCAGATAATGAACCTCTGGTAAGAGCGATCGAAGAAAATGATGAAATTCTGCTTGTATACATTTATGAAGACCAGTTTTGGGAGACTGATGCATGGGGTAACTGCAGAACGGGTTTACCACGCACCAAATTTTTAACTGAAGCAGTTAACAACCTCGCTGCTAACCTAAATGCCATTGGTGGCAACCTCCTCATTACGCGTGGCGATGCCATACAAGTTTTATCGGCATTGATGCAAGCACATGACATCTCCACAATTTATACGCCAGCAAGTTTTACTCATAACGAACGTAAACAAGAGGCAACCCTTGGGCGGATATACAATGTAAAAACCTATTGGGAATCATCCCTGATTCACCCAGATGATTTGCCATTTGTGCTAGACAAACTACCTGATGTTTTTACCGCTTTTAGAAATAAGATTGAAAAGTATTGTTCTGTACGTTCTGAATTTGAAACCCCAACCATAATCAACGCTATAAAAGTGAATCACACCGATACGTCACTTTTACCAAGTTATACCGGTTTTAAGGCTGATACACGTGCCGTAGCTACATTTTTAGGGGGGGAGGAAAAAGCACAGGAACGCTTAACGCATTATTTTGAAAAGAGCCACGCTATAGCCACATATAAAGAAACCCGCAATGGTCTTTTGGGGGCCGATTACAGCAGTAAATTCAGTCCGTGGTTGGCACAAGGCTGTATTTCAGCGAAATCTATTTATTGGGCGTTAAAAGCGTACGAGATAAAATATGGCGCAAATGATTCTACATACTGGTTGTATTTTGAACTGTTGTGGCGAGATTTCTTCCGCTTTGTAGCACTTAAATTTGGGAATAAACTGTTTTTAAAATCTGGTTTAAAGCAAACGGATCAAAACGCAACATTTTCACCCAAATGGTATGAAAAGTGGAAAACAGGACAGTTAAGAGAGCCATTTGTAGATGCCAACATGCGCGAATTATTGGGCACGGGGTTTATGAGTAATCGCGGAAGGCAAAATGTGGCGAGTTATTGGGTGCACAACTTAAAGCAAGATTGGCGCGCTGGTGCAGCTTGGTTTGAAAGTCAGTTAATAGATTTTGATGCCGCCAGTAATTATGGTAATTGGCTATACGTTGCTGGCATTGGTAACGATCCTCGGCCAAATCGCATTTTTAATGTTCAAAAACAAGCAGCCATGTATGACCCTGACGGGGAATATGTGCAACACTGGCTTACGCTACCTTGATAAATAGGCGGCACAGATAATGTTAAGCTCGAGATTTTCAAGGGTAAATTTGCACTTTTAGCCACATGAAAGAAATAGAAACCAGCGCGCTTAACACGCTTATTGGCGGTTTTAGCCATTTAGATGAAACGCCAATTCAAACGCATGACTTAACAACGCTCAATGATGTGCTTCAAAACGTTGCCGTTAAGTTGCACGATAACTATCCTTATCATCATCCGCTTTATGCTGGGCAGATGCTTAAACCACCACATCCTGTGGCCCGTATGGCTTACGGGTTAGCCATGCACCTCAACCCAAATAATCACGCCTTAGATGGTGGGCGTGCCAGTAGCCAAATGGAAAAGGAAGTGGTAGCACATTTGGCAGAAATGATTGGCTTTAAGGAACATTTGGGTCACTTAACTGGTGGTGGCACCCTTGCTAACATGGAGGCACTTTGGATAGCCAGCAAAGAAAAACCGGGCTTACGCATTGCTGCATCGGTTAATGCACACTACACCCATCAAAGGTTGTGCGGCGTTTTAGGTATTCCGTTTACAGCGGTAAAAGCCATGCCTAATGGCAGGATGGATATTTCGGATTTAAAAAATCACCTACAAATGGGCAACATTGGCACCGTTGTGGTTACGCTTGGTACCACCGGCAGTGGCGCTATTGATCCCCTGGCAGATGTTATTGCCTTACAGGAAGAATTCAATTTCAGAATTCACGTTGATGCTGCGTATGGCGGTTACTTTGGCCTTGCAGAAGATTTATCTGAGGAGGCTAAAAAGCATTATAATCTCATCTCACAAGCGGATTCATTCGTAATAGATCCTCATAAACACGGCTTACAGCCCTATGGCTGCGGATGTATTCTTTTTAAAAATCCTGATGTTGGCCGGCACTACAAACATGATTCACCGTATACATATTTTACGAGTACGGATTTACATCTTGGCGAAATAAGCCTAGAATGCAGCAGGCCTGGGGCAGCGGCTGTGGCTCTGTATGCCACACAGCAGTTGCTACCCTGCATCCCCAGAAGTGCATTTGCAGATATGCTCAATAGGTGCTTAAATACGGCCACATGGTTTTATGAAAAATTTAAAGGCGATAAAAGATTTATTCCGCTTATGAAACCAGAGCTAGACATTGTGCTTTGGAGCCTTAAAGGTGATGAGTTAAGCACCGTTTCTAAGCGGAATAAAGAATTTTTTGAAGCTTGTGAAACAGAAAACCTTTATTTGGCTTTGATTCAAATTCCCACTACCCAACTGCCTGAAAACCTACGCACTTGTGTACAAGATGAACCCACGGTTACCGTTTTGCGTAGTTGCCTTATGAAACCTGAACATTGGGATTGGAAAGAAAAAATTTGGTCAATTATTGACCATGCCGCTAGCAGCGTCTAAGCCGCACAAGAAACGCACTTGCCGTGCACCAATAATTCTGTGTGCATAATACTTGCAATGTGCGCATCAACTATTTCTGGCGCTTTAAATTGGGTAATACACCATGTTGATTCACACGCTACACAGGTAAAATGTGCATGATGGTCATGGTGGCCCTCGGCATTGCAATCTTCGGGGCAAAGGGCATATTTCACATGGCCGTTGCTATCCGCAATACTGTGAATAAGCCCTTGTTTTTCAAAAAGCTGCAACGTTCTGTAAATGGTAATGCGATCTGATTCTGGCGGAAGTGCTCCCCTAATATCCTCTAAGTTAAGCGCAGTGGTTCGCTGATTAAAAACCTGAAGTAGCAACCGCCTAAATGCTGTTTCGCGAAGCCCATGAAGTTTGAGCGCCTGTTTAATTTTCATGGTTAAATAATTTCTATTTCGCCTTCAAAAATGCCATAATTTCCATCAACATCTTTGGCAATGATGTGCAATATATAATCCCCTATTTCTGCGGCCTGAGGTATATTAATCACAATATTTCCGTCTGTTTCAAAATCCCATGTTGCTATACTACCACCAAGATCCACATCGAACTCAAATATGGGTTCTTCCGCTGTTTTGTGTGCGTGCCCCTCTTCTAGATAAATGATAATCTCATCCAAACCGGTATCATCAGAAATCGCGCCCTGCAAAGCATAACTCATGCCACGCTCAAAGGTTACGGGAGATGAAAAGTTAGGCGAAGTAAGATTTATGGTAGGCTCAGAACCATTTGTGATGTACATGGTCATGGTTTGATAAGGCGCCTCATTACCTCGCGCGTCTATTAAACGCAATGTTGCATGGTAAGCGCCAGCTGCCGCCCAAGATGGCACAGGTATACCCAAGTTTATTTGCTGATTGGTTCCTGATATATTTCCAATGATGAGTGTATCCCAAGGCGCCCAATTTTTACCGTGGGTGTGCCCATCAAAATCATCATGGATATCTAACTTAAATTGCCCCAAGGCTTCGTTATCCGAAACCTCTACAGCCACTTGAAATGCAACACCTGCACTCACTGTTACTTCTTCCGTGGCGCCATTTATGGTAAATAAATCAACAGAAGGTACCGTTGTATCAACATCTTCTTTTTTACAACCCACTAATGTAACAACCGCTAAAAACGATAATATGAGTTTGCTTTTCATAAGTATTTTACGCTTTTAATGGGGCAAATATAATTTGTTTTTGCAACAATGTTGCAAAAATGATTAAAATTCGTAACGCAATTGTAGCATGATATTTCTGCCTTGCTCTGGCAGGTTTAAAATGCGGTAACGCGACATGTTGTTTAGATAAGATGTATTACTCATATTCATGCCAATAAGGTTTAGAACGAGTTGCGTTTTTGCCAAGTTAAAGGTATATCCTGCATTAAAATGCCAAATGGCATAGCCTGGTGTGGCAGGCTCATTGCGGTCGGTTAGATTTTGTGCTGCGGCAAGTACCGCTGTAATTCCCACATGCCATTGGTACTTTTTGGGGCCTTTATATGTAGCCTTAAACTGTTGCATAAACGGTGGCATAAATGGCAGTGCAGATTGGTTAGCAATGGTTTGGGTATAAACGTATTCTGTGGTACTTTCTAACACAACTTGTGCAAACGGAGTGTAGGCTGTATAAAGCTCAAAACCTGTATGTATGGCTTGATCTTGGGTGTATATATAAACTTGTCCGGCATCAGGTAAGGGCGAAAATTGACCACTTGCAGCCAAATATATAACTGCATTAAAATAGTTGAAAAAGGCATTTCCGTTAATCGTTAATTTGGGTAACGTTATATTAAAGCCTGCATCAAATTGATGGGCCCGCTCTGGATTTAAGTTTGCGTTGCCAACCTCATGCCTAAATGTGCCATGATGCACACCGTTGGCACCCAGTTCTGCTACTGAAGGAATTCTAAAGGTGCGTGCATAATTTATTTTAAACGCCCATGTTTCAGATGGGTTAAAGTTTACGCCACCAGCTGCAGACCAATTCAGAAAAGTGCGCTCAATTTTAGGTGTTCTTACCACTAAAGAATCAGGATTTTTATACCATGGCTGCTCATGTTTGCGCGCTGCTATTTCCGCCCCATCTAAGCGTATACCAAGTGAGAGCACTGCTGTCTTTGTGATTTCACTTCGTGCATAAGCAAAACCTCCTGCCTGCCAAAACGTGTAATTAGGTACTAAATACTCAAAACCACTAATCGCATTTTTTTGCGTTTGTGCATTTATGCCAGCATTTAGCTCTACCCTTTTGGCAAGATGTGTGTGATAAGTGGCCCTAAGCGTATTTGTTTGAAGAATCATCTGCAATGCAAGACTATCACCCGGCGCTAATAATTCATAACCATGACTATGGGGCGGAGAAAGTTCTTGACGGTGGTTGCGTTGATGGCCGATGTCTAGCTCCAGCCATCCACGTTTAAACTGCAGGTTGGTATGACCTATAAACCGTGTATGTCGTACATACTGCATTGGTAAACGCAACGTACCATCAGGCCACGGCCTATTTAAATCATTGTACCTCGGTATGCCTATGGCACCCGGAAATAAACCAGCCAATTGATTAAAATGTGTAAAAGAAACATAGGTGTTTCCGCGTAACCACCGCTTACCAATTAATGCGTGTAAATTATGCCCTTGGCCTCCGGTATTCAACAATCTATTGTCTCTAATAGGAAGCACAAAACCATTGTATGTGAAAGCCGTAGCCGGCACATGATAATCTTGATAGCGTTGCCAAGTTACGCGCCCAACACCATACCATGCGTTTTTTCGGTAGGTTATACCAGCACTAACCGCCCTTGTGTAATTATTACTATTAACCAAACCAGATAGCGTGCCATGCATACCTTTTTCTGGCACCGGTTCTGGTAAAATCTCAATTACACCACCTGTAGCATCACTGCCATATTGTATTGCTGCAGGCCCTTTAATGACATTAACCCGCTGTACGCGAAATGCATCTATCTCTAAACCATGATCTAACCCCCACTGCTGCCCCTCTTGGCGCACCCCGTTATCCATAACCAGAACACGATTACCTGTTAGCCCCCTGATTACGGGTTTTGATATGCCAACGCCCGTACTAAGCGTTTGTAAACCAGGAAGCTGTGCAAGCGCATCAGCAAAATTTATAGCTCCAGTTTGGGCCAAACTGCGTGCATCCATGGAGGCAACGTCAACAGAAACCTTTCTGTTAAGATCTTGAAGTAAACGATCTTCAACATGTACTTCGCGCAGTTGAATGGCTGTTGGAAATAGCTTAATGCTCAAAACCGTATCATGCAAAATGCGCAATTGCAAATGGGCGGTTTGATAGTATGCCTTTGTAAAATGGAAATGATATTCGCCAGGCGGCAATTTCAACAGAGCTGTGCCATTATTGGCCGTTACGGCATATACCACATGTTGCGCAGTGGTTATTTCTACCCCAGCCACCGGTTCATCTGTTAAGCCATCCGAGACTTTACAAGTTAGTGATAGCTGTGCTGAAACAGAAGCCCATCCGCCAAGCAAAAAGGTAAAAAGTACTGCTCTGACCATGCTACTAAAGAATGGTCAAAGGTATACTTTATTGCAACATTGTTGCAATTAATTAGCCGTAAAGAAATCGCTTAGTTTACTAAACGGTATGTTTTGTTGCGTACCGGTTTCTTGGTTCTTAATAATCACTTCTTTAGCCGAGATTTCCTTCTCTCCCAAAAAAGCAACATAGCGCGCACCGCGTTTTGCGGCATAATCAAATTGCTTTTTAAGCTTCGCATTATCAGGGTAAAAATCAGCCGAAATGCCTTTTTCGCGTAACTGTAGAATTAGACTTTGAGCAACAGCCATCTCCGCATCGCCAAAATTGAAGAAGATGACATCCATTAGAGCCTGCGTAGTTTCAGGAAAAAGTTGTAGTTCTTCCAAACACAGATAAATTCGATCTAGGCCAAAGCTAATACCTATACCTGACATGTTTTTTAGGCCGAAAATACCTGTGAGATCATCATATCTACCTCCACCGCCAATACTACCCATTTGCACTTGGTTGGCCACCACTTCAAAGATGGCACCCGTGTAATAGTTTAGGCCACGTGCCAAGGTTACATCAAATTGCAACGTATTTGTTATGCCAGCAGCCTGTACCTGTTCTTGCACAAATTGTAGTTCTTCAAGGCCGATTTTACCTATTTCAGAAGAATCTAGTAAAGCTGAAAGCGCACTAACAGTTTCTGATTGTGCTAAGATTGGCGCAAGTTGTTCTGTGGCGTTAGCGGGTATGCCTTTGGCTTGCATCTCTTCTAAAACGCCCTCTAAACCTATTTTATCAAGCTTGTCTAAAGCAACTGTAAAAGCCCCCATGTGTGCTTCAATATCTAGGGCCTCTGCGATGCCAGCGAGTATTTTACGGTTATTGATACGAATGGTAACTGGCAGTGACAAACGTTTAAAAACCTGATCATATAGCAATACCAATTCAACTTCTTGCCATAAGCTTTTGCTACCTACAACATCCGCATCGCACTGAAAAAATTCACGGAACCTACCTTTTTGTGGTCGATCTGCGCGCCATACTTGTTGTATTTGATACCGCTTAAACGGAAACGCCAATTCGTTTTGATGCTGAACTACAAATCGGGCAAAAGGAACGGTGAGGTCATAGCGCAACGCTTTGTCAGCCACCTGACCTGCCAACTTTTGGGCATCTTTATCTGCCCAATCAATGGGGTTGGTTTTATTTATAAAATCACCAGAACGGAGAATACGAAAGATGAGCTGATCGCCTTCATCACCATATTTACCAGTTAAGGTTTCTAAGTTCTCGAAGCTTGGCGTTTCTATGGGTTGAAATCCAAATGTTTCAAAACGCTCTCGCAGAACACTCATGATGTAGTTGCGCTTTTGAACCTCTTGGGGGCCAAAATCTCTAGTGCCTTTAGGAATACTTGGTTTTAATGCCATTTTTATCTTATGAGGCCACAAAAGTAGCCTAACAATCCGCACCAAAATTAAAAAGCTGCCACGTTTCTTGGTGTGGCAGCTTTTT
>CAYQDW010000054.1:0-17326 GCA_964416385.1 uncultured Cryomorphaceae bacterium
GTGTTGTGTTCATATTAGGTTGATGTTAAAAGCAAGGAACAATAGTACAGCATAGGTTTTGATGCGGCAAGGTATAAAATACTCATTTTTAAAGAAATTTTGTTGTTTTTACTGCCATGCTCTTTTTCACAAGTCAAGCGTCAGTTGCCGTGGCAACAATTGAAAACTCATGCGGTGGTATTTGGTAGGGCCATGCGCACGAATGGCATCGCGGTGTTTTTTAGTGGGGTAGCCTTTGTTGCTTTTCCAGTCGTATTCGGGGTGTTTTTGGTGGAGTTCTTCCATCAGCAAATCGCGCTCTGTTTTGGCGAGAATACTGGCCGCTGCAATGTGTAAGTAGGTAGCATCGCCTTTTACTTGGCAATAATGTGGAATGCCGGAATAAGGCGTAAATCGGTTGCCATCAATCAGCAGCATTTCCGGGCGTGTTTGTAGCTGGTCCACCGCGCGGTGCATCGCCAAAAAAGAAGCTTTTAAAATGTTGATCTCGTCAATTTCTGTCGGGCTGCATTGGCCAATACCCCAGGCCATGGCTTCGTTAAAAATGACCTCGCGCAGGTGCATGCGTTGTTTTTCGGTGAGTTGTTTGCTGTCTGTAAGCAACGCATTTTTAAATTTTTTGGGCAGGATAACCGCAGCGGCAACTACCGGTCCGGCAAGGCAACCGCGCCCGGCTTCATCGCAACCGGCCTCCATTAATTTATTCTGGTGGGCGCGTTTAAGCATGGGTTAGACTAACGAGTTTTTCGGCAATTTGAGACGCTGCATGTTGCCAGTTAAACTTTTGGGCACGCTCAAAACCTTTCATACGAAGTGCCCGCACCAGTTCGGCATCATTAGCAAGGCGCAGCATAGCATTGGTAATTTCTTCTGTTTGGGTAGGGTCTACAAGTAGGGCAGCATCTCCGGCTACCTCAGGTGCTGCTGTACCCAATGAGGTTATTACGGGTGTCCCGGCAAAAAATGCCTCAATAATTGGCATACCAAAGCCCTCAAATAGGCTAGGATAGAGTAGCGCTTGGGCGCCACTATACAACTTATTCAGAAATTCAGATGATAATCTTCCTGTAAAATTTACACGGTCTTTATGGGCCATATTTTCCCACGCCATACGTATATCATCGTCCCAATACATCCGCTCACCAACTAAAACCAAGTGATACCTTTTAGGGTGTTTATGGCAAAAAGCATCAAAGGCTTCAAAAATGCGATGCAGGTTTTTGCGTGGATTTTGTGCGCCAACAAAAAGAAAATAATCATGGGTTCCAGAAAACCGATATTGCATTGTGCGCTTGTGTTGCGATAAATCTTGAAAAACTTGTTGCGGCCCATTGTGCGCGAAGCTTATTTTTTCAGGTTTAATTGCGTAGCGCGAAATAATATCATCTTTTGAAAATTCAGAAACGGTAAAAATATGCTGTGCGACATCTGCGGCTTGGCGGATATGCTTTTGATAATAGCGCTTGATGGTGGGCGCAACAAAATGGTGATCGCCTTCAAAATTCAAATCGTGAATTGTTGTGAGCATTGGGAGTTTAGCCTTGTACGGTAAAAAACCATCAGGCGAAAAGTATGCATCAGGCTTAATGATTTTTAGTGCTAAAGGCACACTAAATTGATTCCAAATAGACCAAAGGATGGGGTGCCGCGCAGGTGGATAAATGGTGTAGTTGTGGATGTTAAGACCCTCTATAAGTGGGGCGTTAATTTTTCGATCATATAACAGGTAGAAATCCCAATCGGGCAAAATTTGCTGTAAAGCCTTTATAACGTGAAAGCTATACCACCCAAAGCCCTCAAGCTTATTGGGGATGAGCCACCTTGCGTTTATAGCCAATTTCATGGTGGAAAGTTAGTGGATTATAAAGACTTACGTTGCCTTACATTTGGCCCCATGAATACCCGAATAAAAGCCTTTGCAAAGCGTATTACAAGGGGTGGCCAAGATGCCGAACTCGCTTTAGGGAGTGCATTTTTGTTAGCAGCAAAAGTGTTTGGTGCGGTTAGCGGCTATCTTATGGCGTGGTTGTTGGCAAAGCGCGGTGGTGCAGATGTAGTTGGTATTTATGAACTCGCTTTTACTTTTATCATATTACTAAGCGTTGTTTCGCGCTATGGTTTAGATACAGCTATAGTTCGCTTTATTGGCAAGTTTGAAGCAGAACATACCTTGGGCGCCATACGCTGGTTGTACATTAAAAGTATGCGTTTTAGCGGATTAACCGCGCTTGGTATTGCAACATTGGTTTTTTTATTGGCCCCTTTTTGCAGTCAGGTTTTTAGTGATGATGATCATTTAACACTGCCTCTGCGCTGGGCAGCGGCCAGTATTCCGCTGTTTACATTAATAAATATGAATGCAGAAACCTTGCGTGGTTTTAAGCTCATGCTGCCATATAGCCTCTTACAACAAGGTAGTGTGATTTTTGTGGCCGTACTTTTTTTTAACTTTTGGTGGAATAATGAAGCTGTGGGTGTAAGTGGGGTGCAAAGTTTTTTCTTAGCGAGCATAGTGCTTTATGGATATAGCCAATATCAGGTAAAACAAAAGTTTAAGCATTTACCGCCATTACAAGCGCCCGCGGTTACGTTTAAGGCAGTAAAAAAGATTGCTTGGCCCATGTTTTTAAGCAGCTCTATTTTTATGCTTATCAGCTGGACAGACACTTTAATGGTGGGTTACTATTTAGCGGATGCCGATGTTGGCGTTTACAGAATTGCTTTTAGGGTAAGTACGGTAATTACGTTTGCGCAATTTGCTATTAATGGTATTGCGGCACCTATGATTGCCAAGCTTTATCACGCAAATGATTTGGCAGGTTTACGTTCGTTAATATATAAGGTTGGGGTTTTTAACTTTATTTTCTCTGTGCCCATTATTCTTATCATCCTTTTTGCGCCATCACTTTTATTAGGCTTTTTTGGCCCCGAATTTGTTTCTGGCAGGCCGCTATTGCTTATTCTAAGTGCTGGTCAGGCGGTTTTTGCATTGAGCGGGCCGGTGCTTTACATTCTTACCATGACCCGCCATGAAAAAACATCATTACGTATAATGTATCTATCGGCTGGGGTTAATTTGGTTGGTAATGCTATCCTTATTCCGCTCTATGGCTTAAAAGGGGCAGCCATAGCCACTATGTTTACCACCGTTTTGTGGAATGTGATTGCCGTTTATATGGTCTACAAATATTTGCATGTAGTATCAATATCTTTTATCGGCAAGTGGTTCTCCCCAAAAGAAGACATCAATCAGTCTTAAAAAGAACTGATTAAGTTTAGATATTTGCGCACCAAAAAAAATCGAAGATGATGCGCCCAAATATTCTAAGTGTATTTGCGTTTGCTTCATCATATAAACTGTAACGAAGTAATAATGGAGTTTAATTCTACGAATTTGTTTGTGCTTATGTACAAGTGGCGCAAACCGCTATTAATCATTCCGTTTGTAGCAGCGGTGTTGGCCTATGTTTTTACAAGGCCTTTTTTTATTAAACCGCTGTATAAATCTTCGGTAATTCTTTTTCCTTCCACCACAAATTCACTCTCTAAAGCATTGCTACCCCAACAGAATAGCTATGGCAACGAAGATTTTCTTGAATTTGGTAGCGAAGAGCAGGCGGAGCAATTGTTGCAAATCCTCAATTCGGGAGAAATTAGAGACTCAATCATTACGCGATTTGATTTGCTAAACCATTACGGCATTAAAGAAAACACCAAATACAAGCGCACAGCACTATTTAAGCGCTACGCCAATAATATATCATTTAGGCGCACTGAATTTATGAGTGTAGAAATTGAGGTGCTTGATACAGACGCAGATACCGCTGCCATGATTGCCAATCAAATTACACGGTTAGCAGATAAAGCGCGTAGACGTGTGCAGCACGAGCGTGCCTATCAAGGTTTACAAATTGTAAAGGCAGAATATGAGCGCATACAACAAGAAGTAGAAACTAAGCAAGACGAGCTAACCCAGCTGCGCTACAAAGGTGTACACGATTATGAAGGCCAAAGCTCTGTGATTAGCGAACAATTGGCGGTTGCATTGATTGAAAATCCAAACTCAAAAGCTGTAAAGCAACTAGAAAGTAAGCTAGATACATTGGCCAAATATGGCGGCAAATACGTTAGCCTGCGTGATGAACTAGTATTGTTAAAAGAGGAAGAAATTAAGCTTAAAACAAAATACGAACAAACAAAAGTAGATGTAGAGGCCTCTTTGCCAACTACATTTAAGGTAGATACAGCTTATCCTGCTGAGCGAAAATCATATCCAAAAGGTCTTTTAATTACACTGATCGCGGCTTTTTCGGCCTTCATCTTTACATTGGTGGTGATTTTAATTAGCAATTCTATTAAAGCACTGCGCAACGTAGAATCTTGACTCTAGAATTAACAGAAAAGAAACTTTACCTGATCTCGGCACTTTTTATTGTAGCCGCATCGGTGGGTATTGCGTTTGAGTTTTTCTACATCCTAGCTGTGCCCTTTGTGCTTTTGATGCTGTATTTTCTCTTTGCGCGTATTGATTTGCTCATGTGGGTGGTTTTGTTGTGCACGCCTCTAAGCATTACCCTTACCAATGACGAATTCAATGTTGGATTGAGCCTGCCAACTGAACCGCTCTTGGCATTAATTACTGCGGTTGTTTTATTCCAGGCCATATTTGGACGAGGCCTGCCAGCACATATCTTAAAAAATCCCGTAACGCTGGCCATTGCAGCCTATTTGGCTTGGATGAGTATTACCACGCTTACGAGTGCGCTGCCCATTATTTCACTAAAATACTTGATAGCCCGCACTTGGTTTATTGTGCCCTACTTTCTGTTGATGACCTTTGTTTTGAATTCTGCATTTAAGCGAGAGCTATTTTTCTGGGTTTATTTAGTGCCCTTGGTGGGGGTTGCCATTTACACCTTATATATACATAGTCAATACGGGTTTAGTAAAGACACCTCCACTTGGGTCATGTTCCCGTTTTTTAAAGAGCATACATCGTGGGGCGCAGTGCTTGCCATGTATTATCCGGTGAGTGTATATTTTGCTTTTAGAAAAGGAGATTGGGGCCTTAAGACTATGGCTTTTGTGCTTTTTGCAGGGATGACCATTGCCATCATTCTTAGTTACACCCGTGCGGCATGGGTAAGCCTAATAGCGGCATTCGTGGTTTGGTTAGTCATAAAACTAAAGATTAAACTATCTGTATTGTTTGTTATTGGATTTGGTGTACTCATTGTTATCGCTAGCTTTTGGAGTTCAATCACCAATCAATTTCAGCAAAATACAGCCGTTTCAAGTGATGATTTAGGCGAACATGTAAGCAGTATAAGCAATGTGAGCACAGATGCCAGCAATATGGAGCGTATAAACCGCTGGCGTAGTGCCTTGCGTATGTTTCAAGAACGTCCAATTACAGGTTGGGGACCAGGTACTTACATGTTTCTGTATGCCCCATATCAAAAACCTTGGGAAAAGACAATTATCAGCACCAATGCTGGTAATCGTGGTAATGCACATAGTGAATATATAGGTCCGTTAGCCGAATCAGGCGTTATGGGTTTGTTAACAATATTAGGATTATTAATTACTGTTTTTATTGTAGGATTTAGAACCTATAATGCCACACCTGCCGGTAACGCGAAAGAGCTTGTTTTAATGGCGATTTTAGGATTAGTTACCTACTTCACTCATGGTTTGCTCAATAATTTCTTAGATATGGATAAAGCTTCTGCTCCGGTTTGGGGCTTTATTGCGGTAATAATCGCACAATATATTGCCAATAAGAAGCACGACTTAGAGCCCTAAATTTGAAGCTAACGTATTCATTTACAGTTAGTATTTAACTAATGTTTAACAAATTGTGGCGCAAACGTTAACAATTCGTTGCATTTCTGAGATTTTATTTTCATTTTCGAGTCGCGTTTAACACAAAAATTAATCCTACATGAGAAACAAGGCTACACTGTTTACGGTGTTACTGTTTGCTTTCTGCGTCAATTTCGCATTTGCGCAAACATCCGTATCCGGTATCGTTAAATCAGCTGACTCTGGAGAGCCCTTGCCCGGAGTAGCAGTAGTAGAAAAGGGTACGAACAATGGAACCGTGACTAACTTTGAGGGGAAATTCGACCTCACAGTGTCTAGCAACACGGCAATGCTTGTTTTTTCTTCTTTGGGAATGGAAACCAAAGAAGTTCAAGTGTCTGCCAGTTTTATGGTTGTTAACCTGAATTTAGGGTCGTCTCAACTTGATGAGGTTACGGTAACTGCCATCGGTCTAGAAAAGACTTCACGGTCTTTAGGCTACGGTGTGCAGGAAGTAGCGGGTGGACAAGTTCGCGAGTCTAATGAAACGAATGTTGTACAAGGTTTAGCAGCTAAAGTTGCTGGTGTACAAATCACCCAATCTAGCGGTGCTGCTGGTGGGGCTTCATACATTAGAATTCGTGGTAACTCTACCTTCACCTCTAATGATAACCAGCCTTTGTTTGTGGTTGATGGTGTGCCTATCAACAACAACCAAAACCTTTCTGAAGACTTGCGTGCTGGTGTGGCGCTTTCTAACCGTGCCATAGACATTAACCCAGATGATATTGAGTCAATCTCTGTACTAAAAGGTGGTGCAGCAGCTTCTCTTTATGGTACACGGGGTGCAAATGGTGTAATCTTAATTACCACCAAAAAAGGCGGTTTCAATCAGAAGCTTAGTGTAACTTTCAATTCTACTACAGAAATGTTGCAGGTAAATAAGTTGCCTGAGTTACAGACCACCTACGCACAAGGTGTGGATGATCGTTTAGGAGCAGCACTTGGTGTGCCAGCAGGCTATTATGGTGGAACTTCTATTCCATTTTCATGGGGTCCGAAGATTTCTGATTTACCAGATGTTAACTCTTATGATAACGCTGATATCTTCTTCCAGAATGGTTTCCGTTTTAACAACAGTGCAACAGTAAGCGGTGGTAGTGATAGAACAAACTACTTCCTATCTGTTTCTAATTTTAATGAGCAAGGGGTTATACCATTGAACTCATTTAACAGAACTACCATTCGTTTAACAGGTACAGGTATCATTTCAAAGCAATTGTCTGTTACGGGTTCATTGGTTTATACCAACTCAAATGGTAGAAGAATTCAGCAAGGTTCTAACGTATCAGGTTTGATGCTTGGTTTATTACGTACGCCACCTTCATTTGATAACAGCAACGGTGTTACAGATCCAAGTGACGAAGCGTCTTATTTAAACCCTGATGGTACACAGCGTAACTATCGCGCCGGTGGTGGTTATGATAACCCATACTGGACCATTAACCAAAACCCATTTAGAGATAAAGTAAACCGTATTTTTGGTTATGTAGAAGCAAATTATGCGCCAACGGAGTGGCTTTCTTTCAAGTATCGCTTCGGTGTTGACACTTATTCAGACAGAAGACGTCAGCAGTTTGCTATTGGTTCTAGAAATGCTCCTGCTGGTCGTTTAATTGAAGATACTTATCTGTGGACAGAATACAACCAAGATTTAATCGCTACGGCCAGCAAGTCTTGGGGTAAGTTGAGCGGAAATATCCTTGCAGGTTTCAACGTAAACCAGCGCGACTTAGATAATGTATATGTACAAGGAGATAACTTCTCTATTGCAGATTACTACAACTTGGCAAACTCTTCTAGTGTGATAGCAACACAAGGTGCAACACGCAGAAGATTAATGGGTGCTTATGCAGAAGCACAACTTTCTTGGGACAACTACTTCTTTGTAACACTTGGTGCAAGAAGAGACCAGTCTTCAACTTTTGGAGATGTTTCTCAAAGCATATTCTACCCTTCAACAAGCGTTGGTTGGGTGTTCACAGACATGTTTGAGAGCCTAAAAGGTAACAAAGTGCTTTCTTACGGTAAGTTGCGTTTCAGCTGGGCTAAGGTGGGTATTGAACCAGCCTTCGGTACCAACAGAACATACTTCTCTCAGGCAGGTACCAGCTCAGGTTGGATAGAAGGAACATCTTTCCCATACTTAGGTAATACCGGTTTTACACTTTCTAATGCAGCGGGTAATCCTAATCTGCGTCCAGAATTTACAATAACAACTGAGTATGGTTTTGATTTACGTTTCTTCAACAACCGTTTGGGCGTAGACTTCACTTACTATGACAAGCGTTCTAGAGATCTTCTAGTTGCTGTTCCTGTATCAGGTGCCTCTGGTTTTGAAAACTTATGGCAGAACATCGGTGAAATGAGCAACAAGGGTATCGAAATCGTTGCTAACGCGCGTATTGTAGATACCAAGAAAATCACTTGGGATGCTACTGTGAACTTCACAAGAAACAGAAACATGGTAGAGAGATTAGCGCCAGGTGTTGAGGTAATTAGCTTGCCTTGGGGCTTCTTTGGTGCTAACCAGCGTTTGATGGAAGGCCAGCCTTACGGTACACTTTACAGTGATGACTGGGTAAGAGATGCTAACGGTAACGCTTTGGTTGATGAGAGTGGATATCCACTTTACTCTTCAGTTGAAGTTGCTGCTGGTGACCCTAACCCAGACTGGTTAATGGGCTTCAACAACGTTGTTTCTGTTGGTAACTGGACATTCAACATGCTTTGGGATATCCGTCAAGGTGGCGACATCTGGAATGGAACACGCGGTGCATTGTATTATTTTGGTACACATGCTGATGTGGCTAATGGCCGTGGCGAAGAGTTTGTTTGGGAAGATGTTGTAGCCGGTAACAATGGTGTATATGCACCAGGAACTGTAATCAACGGTGTAGATGTATCTGGCCAAGCCAATACAACTAGAATTATCCGTGATGGTTTGAGCTATGCAGCTGGTCCTTTATCTAGCTTCACAGGAGCTGCACGCCCATTTATTGAGGATGGTAGCTGGGTAAGACTTCGTCAAATTGGCGTGTCTTATAACTTAGGCCTAAACAGTAGCTATATCAAGTCGTTAGATTTATCTTTTAACGTACGTAACGCACTGCTCTTTACAAACTATTCTGGTATTGACCCTGAAACTAACCTTTCTGGTTCTACCAATAGCCAAGGCGCAGACTACTTTAATATGCCTAATACACGTGGTTTCATTTTTGGTGTAAAAGCTAATTTCTAAATAAGATCGTATTATGAATAAATTAAGAATAACAGCTTTTGTACTTGTCGGTACATTGGCTCTGGGGTCTTGCTCTAAGCAATGGCTTGAAGACTATCAAGCTGATGAGACCCGTCCTGTAGACGTTCCGGTGAGTGTACTCTTGCCATCTGCACAAGCAGATTACTCTTATGCACAAGGCGATGTTTTACCTCGTTTAACATCAATCTTTATGCAGCAAATGACTGGTACAGACCGTCAGAGTGCAGCGCACAACCGTTATGCGCAAATCGGTGAAAGTGATTTTGATGTGGTTTTCTCTACCAACGGTTACTCTGGTGGTATGATGGACCTACAGCTGATAATTGACAAGGCCAATGATCAAGGCGCTCCACACTACAGTGGTGTTGCTAAAATCATGATGGCCCAGTACCTTGGTTTGTTTACTGATGTTTGGGGAGATATCCCATTCGCAGAAGCATTAAAAGGTGCTGATAATTTGAATCCTGCGTATGAGTCTCAGGAGGCAATTTATGGTCATATCCAGCGTCTACTTACAGAAGGTGCTACTGAATGTGGTGCGGCTTCTAGCAACTTAACCCCAGGTTCTGATGACTACTATTTTGGTGGTGATATGGGTATGTGGATTAAGCACGCTTGGTCTTTGAAGGCGCGTTACTATAACCACCTGTCTAAAACATCAGTTTTTGATGGTGATGCTGTACTCAATGCAATGGCCAATGGTTATATGAGTTCTGCAGATGACGCAGAACAACCTTTCGGTAGCTCTAGAACATCTTCTAACCCATGGTATAAGTTTACTAAGGAAGATAGAGAAGGATACATCACCCAGTACGGTTTTATGTATGACGCGATGACTGCGGCTTCTGACCCACGTCTAGATTTTTATCGCTCTTCAGACAGCACTGGTATGCCTTATTATGGCAGTCCAACCTCTACATTGCCAATCTGTACTTACCATGAGTTAAAGTACATAGAGGCTGAGGTGAAAATGGGTAAGAATGATGCTGCCGGAGCAAGAGCTGCTCTTGTTGATGCAATCACTGCCAACATGGACAAAATCGGTGTTAGTGCAGCAGATCGTGATGCATATTTGGCAACATTGCCAGCTACTGTAGACATGGAGACCATTATGTATGAAAAGTACATTGCAATGTTCTCTCAAGTAGAAGCATGGACGGACTGGAGACGTACTGGTTATCCTGGTATAACTGTTTATCCTGGTGCTAACCTTACAGAAATTCCACGAAGAATGCCTTATCCTGAGTCTGAGCGTCTTTACAATGATAACTTCATTAACTTAAGCACGCCAGAACAGCAATTTGGTGTTGGTACTGCAAACCGCCTTTGGTGGGATAAGTAAACCTTACACTTATATACTTAAAAAGTTAGCCCCGCATTTGCGGGGCTTCTTTTTTGATATTCATTAAATCTGTTATGTAAACTACATATTTTCAATAATCTCCGGCAGTGCCTTAAGTGCAGCCATTTCCCGATATTTCTTTCTTGCTTCTTCGGCTGGTGAGCCAAAGTAGCTTTTGCCGCCAGCTAGTGATTTAGAAACCCCGCTTTGCGCATAAACAACGGCCTTTGTTCCTATAGTGATGCCACTGGTAACGCCAACTTGCCCCCAAAGTGTAACTTCATCTTCTATAACAACACATCCAGCAATACCCACTTGGCTTGCAAATAGGCATTTTTTACCAATTATGGTATCATGACCTATTTGAACCAGGTTGTCGATTTTTGTGCCAGCACCGATGGTTGTGGTTCCGGTTACACCTCTGTCTATGGTGCAATTAGCGCCAATTTCAACATCGTCTTCTATGCGGATATTTCCACCAGAGCGTAGTTTGTCAAAGCCTTCTGGTCTTTTTTTGTAATAGAACGCATCGCCTCCTAATACCGTACCCGCATGAATGATTACCCCATCACCAATTATTGTTCTAGCACCAATAACCACATTGGGGTGAATAATGCAGTTCTGCCCAATAGATACGTCTTCACCTATAAATACACCTGGTTGAATAATGGTGTCTTTACCGATTTTAGCAGTGGTGGAGATTGGAGTATGCGCTGCCTTAAAGGGTTGATGGCGTTGCGTTATTTTATTGAAATCGCTAAAGGGATCTGCAGAAATGATTAGTGCTTTGCCTTCTGGGCAAGGAACTTCTTTGTTGATGAGGATGGTTGTTGCGGCACTGTTAAGGGCCTTGTCATAATATTTTGGATGATCTACAAAGACGAGATCACCAGGTTCAACAACATGGATTTCATTTATACCATGCACCAAAAAATCAGGGCTGCCCACATAAGAACAGCCCAATAATTCCGCTAAATTATGAAGCGTGTAAGGAGACGAAAACTTCATTGCCTAGTCTTTAGCGCGTTCTTTATAAGAGCCGTCCGTGGTGTTAATGACAATCTTTTCGCCAGTCTCAATGAACAATGGAACTTTTACCTCGGCACCAGTTTCCAAAGTGGCATTTTTCATAGCATTGGTAGATGTGTTGCCTTTAACAGCGGGTTCAGAATAAGTAACCTCTAACGCTACGGTAGCCGGTAGTTCACAAGATAAAGGGCGATCTTCATCAGCATGAAAAAGAACATTAAGCTCCATACCATCTTTTAGAAACTCAGGTGCGTTAATCATTTCTTTTGCCATATTGATCTGCTCATAGGTATCCATATTCATTAAGTGATACCCATCGGGATCATTGTATAAATATTGATACCTGCGGTTTTCAATGCGGATATCTTGGATTTTGGCCCCAGAAGGAAACGTGTGTTCTAAAACTCTGCCAGAGTTTAGATTGCGCATTCTGGTGCGTACAAATGCCGCGCCTTTTCCGGGTTTAACATGTAAAAATTCAATGATTTGAAACGGTTCTCCATTGTGATCAATGCACAGCCCGTTTCTGATATCTGATGTAGAAGCCATAAATAAAGTAAACGTTAATACTGGCGCAAATGTAGCGTAATTCAATGCACCATTAGCTTTAAGCGAACTACTGATAATCAGCCAACGTGATCTGTGCGTTAGCAAAAAAGTATTCTTCCTCTAAAAAATTAGATGCAACAATGAGCGTTCTGTTTTCTATAAATGTTTCAATGAGCTGCTTGTACCACTGCCTGCCTGTTGGATCTAGGTTGCTTGTGGGTTCGTCTAATAAAACAATCGGCACATTACATAAAACGGTAAGGGCCAATTTTACGCGCTGCTTCATGCCAGAAGAATACATGCGTATTTGCCGGTGTTGAAACTTTTTTAGGTCTAACAGGTCTATGATTTCTCTTGGTGAAATACCAGCTACAAAGGGCTTAAATTGAGCTTGAAACGCCAATAACTCTGTTAATGTAAAATCCTCAATGAGATCTGTGTATGGCGCGCAAAAAGCAAGGTATTTATATTGTTCTGTAGATGAGATTTGATTTCTTTCATCTGTTAAAATAACGCTGCCGGTACTTGGTGTTAAGGCACCACTTATGATCTTGATTAGCGTAGATTTTCCTGAGCCGTTTCCGCCCAGCAATACACCTTTATAGCCAGTTGGCAGCACCATATTTACACCAGAAAAAATGGCGTGATTTTGAAATTTCTTGCTGATGTTTATGAGCTCAACCTGCATTGCGGCTTAGCGTAAAACCTTTCATGATACCCCGTTTAGAGTTTTTAATGAACAAAATGATATCATCTCGTTCTTTAGTGGCTTCAAATTCACCCTCAATAAATTCTAATGCCTGAGTAGTGTTAAAGCTCTTTTGAAAAACAATGCGATAGATATCTTGAATCTCTCTAATCTTTTCATTGGTAAAGCCGCGTCTACGCAAACCCACAGAATTAATACCTACGTATGATATGGGTTCTCTGGCAGCTTTAACATAAGGTGGAATATCTTTTCTTACCAAAGAACCGCCCGTAACAAAGGCGTGATTGCCCACGGTAACAAACTGATGTACTGCTACCATTCCAGCCATAACAACATAATCACCAACCTCTATATGTCCAGCCAGTGTAGTGCCATTTGAGAAAATACAATAGTCACCAACAAAACAATCGTGTGCTATATGGCAATACGCCATAATAAGGCAGTTTTTGCCAATCACGGTTTTACCGCGGTCAATGGTGCCGCGATTAATTGTAACGCATTCGCGGATAATGGTGTTTTCACCGATTTCTACGGTGGTGTCTTCACCTTTAAATTTTAGGTCTTGCGGTATGGCACTAATAACTGCACCAGGAAAAATGCGGCAGTTTTTGCCTATTCTAGCCCCTTCCATTATGGTAACGTTACTGCCTATCCATGTGCCTTCTTCAATAATTACATTTTTATGAATGGTGGTAAAGGGTTCAATAACCACATTATCTGCAATCTTGGCGGATGGATGTACGTATGCTAATGGTTGGTTCATGTGTTTTTTACTTTTGAAATTTGCGCCATAAGCGTGGCCTCTGTGGCTACTCTATTGCCAACAAAGGCTTTGCCGCCCATGCGTACAATACCTCTGCGTATTGGCTCTAATAAATCTAGCCTAAATATTAATGTGTCACCAGGTACCACCTTGCTTTTAAACTTCACTTCTTCCATTTTTAGAAAAAAGGTGAGGTAGTTTTCGGGGTCTGGCACTGTGCTA
Organism: uncultured Cryomorphaceae bacterium; assembly: GCA_964416385.1. GTDB lineage: Bacteria > Bacteroidota > Bacteroidia > Flavobacteriales > Schleiferiaceae > JAUHWL01. The sequence continues at coordinate 13,742 of CAYQDW010000054.1, forward strand.
AGGGCTAGTATGCCACCCACTTGAGCCATAGCTTCTACTTGAAGCACGCCTGGCATAACTGGCGCATCTGGAAAGTGCCCAACAAAAAATGGCTCATTCATAGACACGTTTTTTAAACCAACAACATGGGTATCGCTCATTTCTAGGATCTTATCTACCAGCAAGAATGGCGGTCTGTGAGGAAGTGTTTTTTGAATTTGAACAACATCCATCAATGGCTCTAAAGTGGGGTCATATTTTGGCGCCTTAGGTTGGCTTTCTTCTTTTTTGATGTGTTGCAATAGCTTTAGCGCGAAAGCCGTATTGGCCTCGTGCCCAGGTTTTGTGGCTATTATTCTGCCTTTTATTGGACGGCCCACCAAAGCCATATCGCCAACAACGTCTAGCAACTTATGACGGGCAGCCTCATTAGGGTAGTGGAGTTCTAGATTGTCTAAAATGCCATTTGAGGTTATAGCTACGTGGTCCTTTTTAAAGGCTTGTCTCAGCTTTACCATACTTTCACTAGACACTTCTTTATCTACATACACAATGGCATTATTCAGGTCTCCACCTTTGATTAAGCCATTATCCAATAAAAATTCTAATTCATGCAAAAAGCTAAATGTACGAGACGAGGCAAACTCAGCCTTAAATGAGTCTATGCTAGCCATATGTGCGTTTTGCGTGCCCAGTACATTGGTGTTGTAATCTACCATTACAGTAACTTGGTACTCATCAGCAGGTATGGCAATGAGCTCAATACCCCCTTTAGGGTCATGGTAGATGATAGGCTCTGTGATGGTATAGTAATTTTTTTCTACATCCTGTTCGCTAATGCCCGCCTCTTCAATTTTGTTAATGAACGGCAAAGCACTACCATCAGCAATGGGTGGCTCAGGTGCATTAAGCTCAATCAGACAATTATCTATTTTCATGCCTGTAAGCGCTGCTAAAACGTGTTCTACGGTGTGTACCACCACATTTCCTTTTCCTAGCGTTGTACCTCTGGCGGTTTGGGTAACGTTTGTAGCCAAAGCCTCAATTTGAGGCGCGCCCTCTAAATCTATACGTTTAAAAACAAAGCCGTGATTTACTGGCGCAGGTTTAAACGTCATGGTTACGTGTTCTCCGGTGTGTAACCCCACACCACTCAGGGCAACATCTTGGGCAATGGTGTTTTGATTAGCCATTACTTTTGTTTTCTAACTGGTTAATTTTTTCTGCCAGATTGGGCAGTCTTCTAAACATGGCATAAGCGCGCACATACTCTCCATGTGTAAATGCTGGAGAACCTTGTACCACTTGGCCATCAGGTATATTTTTAGCCACACCACTTTGTGCGGCAATCTTAACGTTATTACCAATCTTAAGGTGGCCGATAATACCAACCTGACCACCAATCATACAATTTTTGCCAATCTTAGTGCTCCCTGCAATACCAGTTTGAGCGGCAATCACTGTATTATCGCCAATTTCTACATTATGTGCTACTTGTATCAGGTTGTCAAGCTTAACACCCTTTCTAATAATGGTGCTGCCAAGTGTGGCACGATCTATCGTAGTACTTGAGCCGATCTCTACGTGATCTTCTATAATTACATTGCCGATTTGAGCCACTTTGTTGTAGCTGTTCTCAGAATTTGGTGCAAAACCAAAACCATCGCCACCAATAATACTACCTCCGTGAATGGTTACATCCGCACCGATACGGCATTCTGCGTATACTTTAACACCGCTAAAGAGTATGGTGTTGTCGCCAATGGTAACATCATCGCCAATAAATACGTGTGGATAAATTTTAACGTTATTGCCAATGGTAACCCGTTCACCCACATAGGCGAAGGCACCAACGTAGCAATCTGCTCCTATTTGTGCAGAAGGCGCAATAAAGCTAGGTTGTTCTATGCCCGTTTTGTTGTTCTTAATCGTGTTGTAATAGTCTAGCAATTTGGCAAAAGCACCATAGGCATCATCAACTTTTATGAGTGTAGAAGCAATGCTGGCCTCCGGCTGAAAACTCTTGTTTACAATGACGACAGAAGCGTCTGTTTTGTAGATAAAAGGCGTGTATTGCGGATTTGCCAGAAAAGACAAGGTTCCCGGTTTGCCTTCTTCAATTTTGCTCAAGGCGCTAACCGTGGCATTTTCGTCTCCAACTACTTCACCATCAAGTAGTTGAGCAATTTGTAGGGCGGTGAATTCCATCCCGCCAAAAGTAACAAAAACTTAATACCGCCTTTTACAAGCTTATTTCGGCTGGGTAACATAAAAAGTGGCGCACAACGGTATGACTTAAGGCGCTAATGCTGAGTTGATCTGCGGCTTCGCGGATGTCGCTCACGGTACCATCTTTATACAGCAAATTAATACGGTCGCTCTGCGGGTCATAGGCATGGTTGGCTATGCTGTCTGCAATAAGAAAGTAGTCTGCTTCTTCTGAGGTATAGTTCAGGCGTTCGGTTATTTTCGTTTTTACATCATCTAAAAATTGTTGTGTAAAAGGCTCATTCTGTAGTTTGATCTTAAGCAATCTGCGATTGATGAGCCGGTTGCTCAGGTCTGCAAGTACCCTGTCCGGGTGAATTTGCCATTCTTTTATCGCAGCCAGAATATCGTTATCGTCAAGCCGCGCAAATTCATTCAACAATGTTGTTTTCTGCTCAAAATCATTCCAGTCAAAATCATTGTCAAGAAATATTTTAAGCGCGCTCGTGGCGAAAAGCTGTTCACCCTTAGCGGCCAGTTGTTTGGCACGGTTTAGCACGTTTACCAGCATGAATTCTGCACTAAGCACCGTTTTGTGCAGATACACCTGCCAGTACATCAGCCTGCGCGCAACAATGAATTTCTCTACGCTGTAAATGCCCTTGGCATCAATCACAAGTTGGTCGTTATGCACATTGAGCATGGTTAAAAGGCGCTCACTATTTACCGCGCCTTCTGTTACCCCCGTATAAAAGCTGTCTCTGCGCAGGTAGTCCAGGCGGTCCATATCCAACTGACTGGACAGCAACTGGTGCAAAAACCGTTTGGGGTAGTTGTTACTAAAAATGGCAATGGCGGTTGTGAGTTGCCCATTAAATTCTGCATTCAACCGTTCCATGAATTTTAAGGATAGCGCCTCGTGGCTGACTTTAGGAATTAGGGTGCTCTCCAGGGCATGGCTAAACGGCCCGTGGCCAATGTCGTGCAACAAGATGGCCACATAAACGCCTTGTTCTTCTTCCGGAGTAATATCGTGCCCCTTACTGCGCAATATACCCACCGCACGCTGCATGAGGTGCATGGCGCCCAAGGCATGGTGAAACCGCGTGTGGTAGGCGCCCGGATATACCAGATAAGTTAGGCCAAGTTGGGTAATGCGCCTAAGCCGCTGAAACCAAGGGTGCTCCATCAGGTCATAAATAAGCGCATCAGGTATGGTGATGAACCCGTAGATCGGGTCGTTAAGGATCTTGCTTTTGTTGGGTTGCACAGCTGCGGTGGTTTTGGGCAAAGATAATGGCAAGGGTTTAGCAATTAAAGGTATTAGCGAATGTGGCAATTAGATTGGGGGCAGAACATGCATTACAACAAACCGTTGCCTACCGCACCTCATGCACA
>CAYQDW010000055.1:0-16394 GCA_964416385.1 uncultured Cryomorphaceae bacterium
TATCCACATAAACATGAGTTAAAAGCGGCCCCATATTAAAAACCAACCCCTTCAAACTCAAATTTCAAACACGTAACCAACCTGTTACTAACCACTTGGTTACTAACTAAACGGTTACTACATTTGCGGCCATGCAATCGCCCTTTCATTATGGCTCTATTGTGTATGGTACCGACTTCCTGAACCGGAGGGCCGACATAGACCGTATTACCTATAACATCCGCAGTGGCAATAGCTCTATTCTTGTCTCGCCCAGACGATGGGGCAAGAGCAGCCTGGTACGGCAAGTGGCGCTCAATTTTACCAGCGACAGCGATTTTGTGTTTTGCTTTATCGATGCCTTCCCCCTAAAAAGCGAGGAAGAATTTCTGGAGCAATTTGCCAAAACGGTACTCCAGACATTCAGCAACAAGCTGGAAGAAGTGCTGGCCGCGGCTAAAGAATTTTTAACCGGCATCTTACCCACACTTTCTTTTAGCGTAGACCCCAACAGCGAGGTCTCACTTAAATTTTCCATCACCGATAAAAAAAGTGCCGAAGAGATTTTAATGCTGGGCGAGAAGCTGGCCGCCAAACACAACAAAAAGCTGGTGGTTTGTATTGATGAATTTCAAAACATAGAGCAGTTTGCCCACCCGCTAGATTTTCAGAAACTGCTGCGCAGCTACTGGCAAAATCAGCCGCACGTGTGTTTTGTTATTTACGGCAGCAAACGCCACATGATGCAGGAGATGTTTGCCAAGCGCAATTACCCCTTTTACAAGTTTGGCGACCTGATTACGCTGGAAAAAATCAGCACCGAAGAGTGGGTGCCCTACATCTGCCAAAAGTTTGCGCAAAACGGCAAAAGCATTTCAACTGAGCTGGCCGCGCAGTTAATAGAAAGCGTGAGCCGCCACACCCAATACGTGCAGCATTTGGCGCATCTGGCCTTTTATTTTACGCCAGAAGGCACCGCCATGACGGCCGATGCACTGGAGCAAAGCATCCAAACACTCATCAAGGATAATCAACCGCTTTTTCAGCAAGAATTTGAGCAGTTAAGCAAACAGCAAGTTGCATTTTTGCGCATGCTAATGAGTGGCGTTACCAGCGGGTTCACCAAAAAGGAAAACCTGAAGAAATACGACCTGAACAGCTCGGCAGCCGTGAGTAAAATATTGGCTGCACTGGAGAAAAAAGACATTATAGACAGATACGGAAACGAAGTGACTTTTACTGACCCAGTTTTTAAACTGTGGTTAAACAGAATTTTGACATGAAGAAATATCCCGAATACAAAGGACTAAACCTCCGCCAGGTAAATGAAGACATGCTGGCATGGTGGAAGGAACACAACACGTTTGAGAAAAGTATAGCAACGCGCCAGGGCCAAACGCCTTGGGTGTTTTACGAAGGTCCGCCCAGTGCCAACGGCATGCCGGGCATACACCATGTAATGGCGCGCACCATTAAGGATATTTTTTGCCGCTATAAAACCCAGCAAGGCTTTTTGGTTAACCGCAAAGCTGGTTGGGATACGCACGGCTTACCTATTGAATTGGGTGTGGAGAAAGAACTCGGCATCACCAAAGAGGATATCGGCACCAAGATTACCGTAGAAGAATACAATGCTGCCTGCCGCAAAGCGGTAATGCGCTACACCGATGTGTGGAACAAACTCACCGAAGAGATGGGCTATTGGGTGAATATGGACGACCCCTACATCACCTACAAAACCAAATACATTGAGAGCGTTTGGTGGCTGTTACGCCAGTTGTACGACAAAGGCCTTTTATACAAAGGCTACACCATTCAGCCATACTCGCCTAAAGCAGGTACCGGCTTAAGCAGCCACGAGCTAAACCAGCCGGGCACCTACAGGGATGTGAAGGATAATACCATCGTGGCCATGTTTAAAGTGACCCCCCCACCCCCCGAAGGGGGGATTTCGGGCGCGGGCTCTCCCCCTCCGGGGGAGCTGGAGGGGGTCTTCCTTTTAGCCTGGACCACAACCCCTTGGACACTCCCCAGCAACACAGCCCTTACCGTTGGTGAAAAAATTGATTATGCAATCGTAAACACTTACAACCAATATTCGGGTGAAGCAATTCGTGTAATCCTAGCAAAAGCGTTAATCGCTAAACAGTTTTCTGGTAAGTATGCAGAAGTTGATTCAGCCGAAGCGCTAAAAGCATACAACGAAGGCGATAAAAAGATTCCTTACTACATTGAAAAGGTAGTAAAAGGCGCAGATCTTGTAGGCATCCGCTATGAGCAATTACTGCCGTATGCCTTGCCGTATGAAAACGCTGAAGAGGCTTTTCGCGTAATTCCTGGCGACTTTGTGACCACAGAAGACGGTACTGGAATTGTACACACCGCCCCGACTTTTGGAGCGGATGATATGCGCGTTGCCGTTGCCGCGGGTGTGCCGCCTATGTTGGTGCAAGACGATCATGGCAATCCCGTTCCGCTGGTAGACCTGCAAGGCCGCTTTACCAAGCACATCCAAGACGACTTGTTCGGTTTGGGTGGCGAATATGTGAAGGAAGAATACCTGACCGATGCGGAGAGAGACGCTGAACTCGCCAAACAGCAGGACATGCTGAAAGAGATCATCCCCGCGCTTAAGCAATATTTAAGTGTGGATGAGCGCATCGCCCTAAAACTAAAACTAGAAGGCAAAGCTTTTAAAATCGAAAAGTATGTTCACAGTTACCCACACTGCTGGCGTACCGACAAGCCCATTTTATATTATCCGCTAGACAGTTGGTTTGTGCGTAGTACAGCCAAAAAAGACCGGATGATCGCATTAAACAAGACCATCAATTGGAAACCGGCCAGCACAGGCACAGGCCGTTTTGGCAATTGGCTGGAAAACCTCAACGACTGGAACCTTTCGCGTTCGCGATTCTGGGGTATACCGCTACCCATTTGGCGCACTGAAGACGGCACCGAAGAAAAATGCATCGGTTCTGTGGAAGAATTGAAAGCGGAAATTGAAAAGGCTGTTGCTGCTGGCGTAATGACCGAAAACCCATATGCAGCCTTTGAGCCCGGCAACATGGACGAAGCCAACTACGATACCGTTGACCTCCACCGCCCCTATGCAGACCGCATCACATTGGTTTCGGCCAGCGGTAAACCCATGAAACGCGAAGCCGACCTCATTGACGTGTGGTTTGATTCAGGCTCTATGCCTTATGCGCAATGGCACTATCCGTTTGAAAACAGAGCTAAATTTAACCTCCCCCCAACCCCCTCCGAGGGAGGGGGAGATTCCCTCCCCAGTGGGGAGGGTCAGGAAGGGGTTTTCCCGGCAGATTACATTGCCGAAGGTGTTGATCAAACCCGCGGCTGGTTCTTCACCCTGCACGCAATAGCTACGATGGTGTTTGATTCTGTAGCCTACAAAAATGTAATAAGCAATGGTCTGGTATTGGATAAGAACGGCCAAAAGATGAGCAAGCGCTTGGGTAACGCGGTAGATCCTTTTACCACGATGGAAACCTATGGGGCAGATGCCGTGCGTTGGTATATGATTACAAACGCCCAACCGTGGGACAACCTTAAGTTTGATTTAGACGGTGTACAGGAGGTGCAACGCAAGTTCTTTGGCACGCTGTACAATACATACTCTTTCTTTGCGCTATATGCCAATATTGACGGCTTCACCTATGCAGAAGATGAAATTCCGCTGAAAGACCGGCCAGAAATTGACCGCTGGATCTTGAGTGAATTGAATACCCTTATCGCCCAGGTACAGGATGGCATGGACAGCTTTGAGCCCACGCGCGCCTACCGCCCTATACAAGAGTTTGTAAACGATAAGTTAAGTAATTGGTATGTACGCCTGTGCCGCAGACGTTTCTGGAAAGGCGAATACGGCCCCGATAAGATTGCAGCTTACCAAACGCTTTACACCTGCTTGGAAACCGTTGCCCTGCTGGGTTCACCGTTAGCACCTTTCTACATGGATCGTCTTTTCCAAGACTTAAATGCGGTTTCTGGCAGACATGCTGTAGAATCTGTGCATTTGGCAGATTTCCCAAAAAGTGATAATCACAAGATAGATAGCGAACTAGAAGCCAAGATGCAACTGGCCCAACAGCTTAGCAGTATGGTGCTGTCGCTTCGTAAGAAAGAAAAGATTAAGGTTCGTCAGCCATTGCATAAGATCATTGTGCCTGTATTAAATAATGCCTTCGGTAAACGCCTGGAAAGTGTGCGCGAATTGGTTCTTGCCGAGGTAAATGTAAAAGAACTGGAAGCGCTGGATGGCGATGGTGGCATTTTTGAAAAGACCATCAAACCAAACTTTAAGGTGCTTGGGCCCAAATATGGCAAGCTGATGAAAGGCATCTCGCAAGAAGTAGCCAAGTTGACGCAACATGATATTGCTGCTTTTGAGCGCATTGGCGAGATTACCCTGTTGGTTGATGGTGAAGATATCCGCCTGGAGATGGAAGATGTTGAAATACAGACCCAGGATGTTCCCGGCATGCTGGTAGCCAGCGAAGACGGCATTACTGTGGCGCTGGATATCACCATAACCGAAGATCTGCGCCTGGAAGGCATTGCGCGCGAACTGGTAAACCGCATACAAAACCTGCGTAAAGACAGTGGTTTTGAGGTGACGGATCGCATTGCCATCGTGCTTAAAAATCACCCTGATCTGGAGGCCGCTGTGGATCGTTTTGGTGAGTATATCAAGTCTGAGGTGCTTGGTAACAGCATAGCTTTTGCAGAAAAGGTAGACGGTGAGGAGTTGGTTTTTGATGAAGTGGAGTCAACCCTTCAGATAAGTAAAGCATAAAATCACAACAGATTATTAAGTTTTGTGCCGAATCTTGGTCGGCCTGTTATAAACTTAACGGTCTGCCCTGTTTCGTTAATTAGAGTACATGAAAAAAGAAAGTCAAGGAGAAAAACAATTCCTTTGTCGTCCCTAAAACCCATTTATATGAATAGAATTACCCTCATTTTTAGCCTCTTGTTTTCCGGGGCGCTATTTGCTCAAAACGGCTTGGATTTCGATGGCATCAACGATTACGTTTCTACTACTTCAGGCGGGCCAAGCGGAACGGCTAACAGAACCGTTGAATGTTGGATTAAAACCTCTACCAACATAGCTACCCAACAGGTATTGATAGATTGGGGAACGATGTCGCCAAACGGCTCACGCTTTACGCTTAATGTTATCTACAATGGTAAACTAAGAATTGAGGTTGGCGGCAACGGATTTCATGGCACCACCAACATCGCTGATGGCAATTGGCATCATGTGGCGGTAACCTATAATCATACAGCAACAACAAAATTTATACTTTACATAGATGGTGCAATTGAAGCAACGGGCAATACAACTGTTGCTGTGAATACAAGTGCTTCGGGAGGTTTTCAAATTGGCCGTAGAAATGACGCAATAAACTACTTTGATGGCATTATAGATGAGGTTCGGGTTTGGAATGTTGTACGCACGCAATCTGAAATTCAAGCGGCCATGAACAGCGAGTTTTGTGCTATTCCTGCCGGACTTGTGGCGTATTACAAGTTTAATGAAGGGGTAGCCGGTGGCACGAATACGGGAATAACCACAGCCATTAATGCTGTTGGAAGCAACAATGGTACCCTTAGCGGTTTCGCTCTTTCGGGCTCCAACTCTAACTGGGTTGGTGGCAAAAGCTTGACATCAGGCAGCACCACACCAGGAAATACAAGCATTACGGCATGTGATAGCTACACCGCAAATACCGGTGCGGTTTGGACCACCAGCGGTAATTATGTGGATACCATTTCAAGCGCTACAGGCTGTGACTCTATCGTTAACATCGCCCTAACCATTAACCAAAGCAGTACGGGTTCTTTAACAACCACAGCCTGCAACAAATATGTTTCGCCTAGCGGCAGCAACGTGTGGACAACCAGCGGCACCTATACTGATGTTTTAACCAATGCCGTGGGCTGTGACTCTGTGTTGACTATCAATCTTACCGTTAACACGGTAGACACCAGTGTGTTACAAAACGGCATTGTGCTTACCTCTTGGGCAACCGGGGCAACCTATCAATGGTTGGATTGTGGCAATGGCTACGCGCCTGTTGCCGGGGCAACAAGCCAGACGTTTACACCAACTGCCAATGGCAGCTACGCGGTACGCCTTGACAAGAATGGCTGTGTAGACACCTCAGCTTGTTATACAGTAACCGGTGTTGGCATTTCAGAAGAACCGGAAAATTTCTTTGCAGTATATCCCAACCCCACACAAGGCGAATTTGTGATTAGACCTATTCAAACCATAGAGCAAGGCACACTCAACATATTCTCTGTTACAGGCGAATTAGTATTTGAAACCGTGCTTGAAGGCTCGACCGAAGTTCGTTTGAATATGAACTTGACCAAAGGCCTGTACTTCATTCAAGTAGCAAATAACAAGGGCTTACAAATAGAGCCATTAATTATTCAATAGTTTTTTTCTGTTAGATAAAAGATGAATTCCACAAGGACTCCTCTTTTTGAATGATTAAGCTGGGTTTTTAAAGGTGTAAATCGTCATTTCTGTTTGTCCTTAAAATGACATTCTTTGCGATCTAAATTTCTTCACAATGAAACAACTTCTACTTTCTGTTAGTCTGCTTTTGGCCACTTCTTCAATAGCGCAGAATGCGTTACATTTTGATGGCACGAACGATTATGTTCAAACGACCTATGCAGGCATTTTGGGTACTGCCAATAGAACTTTTGAAGCGTGGGTTTACGTAAGTTCTGGCGTTACGTCAAGCAATGCCATTGTAGACTATGGCACTAATGCTGTCGGCTCAAGGAACACATTCAATATAACTTCTAGTTATTCGCTCGCTTATATTTCCGGGGGTACAAATGCAAACATTAGCTCTTCAGCCAATGCGGTATCTGCGGGGCAGTGGAATCATGTTGCTTTCGTGCTAAATAATGGAACCGGCTATTTGTATGTTAATGGGCTACAGGTAGGAACGGGTTCGCTAACAACAGTAAATACGCCTTCTGGAAATACCAACGTGAGGATTGGTGAACGTGTTGCTGGCGGCAACATTCCATTTAGTGGAAAAATTGATGAAGTGCGGATTTGGGATTATGCACGAACGCAGACTGAAATTCAAGCTTCCATGAATAGTGAATTTTGTGCCATACCAACCGGATTGGTGGCTTATTTTAAGTTTAATCAAGGGGTCGCAGGAGGCACAAACACGGGCTTAAATACAGCGCTCAACGCCTCGGGGAGCAACAATGGTACATTAACCAACTTTGCGCTTTCAGGCAGCAATTCCAATTGGGTAACAGGCAAAATTTTATCCTCTGGTAGTACCACGCCAGGAAACACAAGCATCACCGTATGTGATAGCTACACCGCAAATACCGGTGCGGTTTGGACCACCAGCGGTAATTATGTGGATACCATTTCAAGCGCTACAGGCTGTGACTCTATCGTTAACATCGCCCTAACCATTAACCAAAGCAGTACGGGTTCTTTAACAACCACAGCCTGCAACAAATATGTTTCGCCTAGCGGCAGCAACGTGTGGACAACCAGCGGCACCTATACTGATGTTTTAACCAATGCCGTGGGCTGTGACTCTGTGTTGACTATCAATCTTACCGTTAACACGGTAGACACCAGTGTGTTACAAAACGGCATTGTGCTTACCTCTTGGGCAACCGGGGCAACCTATCAATGGTTGGATTGTGGCAATGGCTACGCGCCTGTTGCCGGGGCAACAAGCCAGACGTTTACACCAACTGCCAATGGCAGCTACGCGGTGCAATTAGATAATAATGGTTGTATGGATACGTCTGCGTGCTATACGGTAACCGGCATAGGCTTTGAAGAATCAAACGCTGCTGGTGATTTCATAATATTCCCCAACCCGGCTACGGACGTGCTAAACATTGCGTTTGTGAAAAACACCGCAGCCACAGAAATAACATTGCTTGATCTTAGTGGCAGGGCGTTGGTAACCCAAACGGTTGAAGAAAACAGTGCCGAAACCAACATTTCTGTGAGCGCATTACCGGCTGGGCTTTACCTTTTAAAACTGAATAAAGATGGCAAATCAGCCGTCTTTAGAATAGAAGTGATGTAAGTTTTTAGAAACCGATTAATAATCTCTATTAAGTAACTGCTCTGCAAATTTGTAGAGCGGTTCTTTTTTGCCAGAACTCACTTTGTCTAAATGAGCCAATGCATCGCTGTAGAACTTGCCAGCCATTTCCTCTGCATAGGCCTTTGTGCCCAACTGCTCATATAGATCTTTTACCGCAGCAACTTTTTCTTGCGGATTGTTTGTAGAGGCTAACCATTTCTGTAATTGCAAAGCATCCTCGCCCTTTGCATGGTTAAGCGCATGAATAAGAAGTAATGTTTTTTTGTTGGCAATAATATCTCCCCCCACCTGCTTGCCCACTTTTTCTGCTACGCCAAAACAATCTAGCAAGTCATCTTTTATTTGAAAACTGGTGCCCAACAATAGCCCAAACTGATAAATATGTTCTTGGTCGTTTGTAGACGCCCCGCCTACAATAGCGCCTAATTGTAGCGCACACCCTAACAACACCGATGTTTTAAGCTGTATCATCTGGATGTATTCTTGCTCTGAAACTACGGTTCTGCTTTCAAAGTCAATGTCGTATTGCTGGCCCTCGCAAAGTTCTAAGGCCATTTTATTAAACACCGACATAATCTCTGGAAGCGCTTCTTTTGGGCATTTACTAACCAATTGATAGGCTTTTACAAGCATGGCGTCACCGCTAAGAATGGCTGTATTTACATTCCACTTGTGATGCACTGTGGGCTGCCCTCTGCGCAATGGTGCTTCATCCATGATGTCATCATGCATCAGCGTAAAATTGTGAAACACCTCAACGGCAAGCGCCTGCGGTAAAGCTTTTTGCCAATCTCCATAAAGATTACACGCCATAAGCGTTAGTAGCGGACGCAAGCGTTTGCCACCAAGCCCTAAAATGTAGTTTGCCGGGGCATAAAGTGTTTGCGGCGTTGCGTTAAAGCCAATATCCTTTAGGCCCTCAACAATACGCGTTTGCGCTTGTAAAACGTCCATTATTGTTTGAGAAGGTTTATGAGATATTCTCCATAGCCGCTTTTTAACAACGGTTGGGCGAGTTTTTCTAGATGTGCCGCATCAATAAACCCGTTTTTATAGGCTATTTCTTCTATACAGCCAATTTTTAAACCTTGGCGTTCTTCAATCACCTGTACAAATTGGCCAGCTTGCATCAATGAGGTAAAGGTGCCTGTATCTAACCAAGCGGTACCGCGGTCTAAAATGCCCACATTGAGCTTTTCTTTTTGTAGGTAAATTTTATTTACGTCTGTAATTTCTAATTCGCCTCGCGGTGATGGCTCTAAATTCTTCGCGATGTCTACAACACTATTGTCGTAAAAGTAAAGCCCTGGTACGGCATAATTACTCTTTGGGTTTGCTGGTTTTTCTTCGATAGAAATCGCCTTTAAATCTGCATCAAAATCTACCACGCCATAGCGCTCTGGATCACTTACCCAATATGCAAAGACCACACCCCCGTCTGGGTTAGCGCTGTCTTTGAGCAAACTCTGCATTTGCGTGCCATAAAAAATGTTATCTCCTAATATAAGCGCAACACTATCATTACCAATAAACTCCTCGCCTAAAATAAATGCCTGAGCAAGCCCATCAGGGCTAGGTTGTACGGTATATTGAAAGTTGCACCCCAGATGATGGCCGTTGCCGAGTAGTTTTTTAAACGCCTCTGCATCATGTGGGGTAGTAATAATGAGAATGTCTTTAATGCCCGCATGCATAAGCGTACTTAGCGGATAATAAATCATGGGTTTGTCATACACCGGCATGAGTTGTTTGCTAACAGCCAGTGTTAGCGGGTGCAGTCTTGTGCCTGATCCACCGGCTAAAATGATTCCTTTCATACGCTAAATATTGATTTTAGGCGGCCAAAGATAGCCAATTCATCAAGGTTTAAAGGGTGATAAGATTGTGCCCTAATTAGGGTTCTTGGTTGTTTTTAGGCTCCGGTTCATCCGCCTCTTCATAGATTTCAATAAGGTTAGATTTAAAATCGCGTGCGCGGATGAACTTGTCTAGCGTCATGATAAAAGACGGTAGTAAAATGAGGTTGGTAATCATCGCAAAAAACAACGTAATGCTAACCAACATGCCTAAGGCTTTTGTGCCGCCAAAACTACTTGAGAGAAAAACACTAAACCCAAAGAACAGAATAACAGAGGTGTAAAACATGCTTATACCTGTTTCTTCAATAGCTTTCTTTACCGCTTCGGCAATGCGCCAGCCATTGTTTTTAAGCTCTTGTCTATATCTTGCTAAGAAGTGTAGCGTATCGTCAATAGAAATACCAAAAGCAATGCTAAATACCAATACCGTTGAGGGTTTTAGTGGAATACCAAAGTAGCCCATCAATCCGGCAGTAAGAATCAGTGGTATCATATTGGGAATAATGCTGATAAAAACCATTCGCCCAGAACTAAACAGCATCGCCATAAGTACCGAAATGATTAAAATGGCCAGCAACATGCTAAGAATTAGGTTTTTTATCAGATAATCCGTTGTTCTTAAAAACTTTACGCTTGCCCCTGTTACGGTTATATCAAAGGCTTCTTCATCAAAAATCTCACCCGCAATAGTTCTTATTTTAGTTTGTAGGTCTCGCATTTCTGTTGTGCCCATATCTGCCATTTGCATGCTTATGCGGGCTTTTTGCCCCGTACTGTCTACAAGGCTTTGCATTAAGGCAAAAGAGGCGTTGTTGCCTCTAGGCAAATACTGCATCATCCACTGCTGTTCTTGTCGGCTTGGCAAGGCAAACATGTCTGGGTTGCCAAATAAAATGCCCTGACGCGCAAATTTCACAAAGTCAACAATGCTCAAACTTTTAGAAACTTGAGGCAACGCTTTTAACTGCTGCTGAAAAGCATCTATCTTCTTCATGGTGCTAAGTTTCTGCACGCCCTTCTTTCGCTTTGTATCAATAACGATTTCTAGCGGTACAACACCCTTAAACTTAGCTTCTATAAACTTTATGTCTTGGTATAGCTGAGATGAACTTTGAATATCCTCGGTAATGCTTCCTGTAACGCGCAGCTGAAAAATCCCGTACACCCCAATGAGAATAATTAAAACCGTTGTTGCATAAACCATTGGGCGATGATGCGTTACCGCACGAATTAAGAACTGCAACATGCCCTGTAGCCAGCGCACATCAAAATGTTTATAGTGGCGCGCTTTGGGTGGATCTAAATACGTGTATATGGCAGGAATAATAATCAAGCTCAAGAAAAAGACAAAAAGGATTATGGTACTGGCTACTATGCCAAATTCAACCAGAGCCTGGCTATCTGTTAAAATGAAAGTGGCAAAACCTAAAGCCGTTGTAAAATTGGTAAGTACCGTAACGGTTCCTACTTTTCTTATTACACGTTGCAGCGCCAAGGTTTTGTTGCTATGCTCCTTGTATTCTTGATGGTATTTATTAATGAGATATATGCAGTTAGGAACCCCTATTACAATAACCAGCGGAGGAATTAACCCGCTTAATACAGATATTTCGAATTGAAATAGCCCTAACAGACCAAAGGTGTAAATAACCCCGAGCACCACCACAATCAAGCTAATAACGGTTGCCCTAAAGCTGCGTAAAAAGAGAAAGAGCAAAATAGCGGTTACAAGTATGGTAAGTGCCACCAAATAGTAAACCTCTTTTTTAAGTTTTACCGTGTTTGCCATACGTATATATGGCAAGCCGCTTATATGGGGATGTATTTGTGTTTGAGCCTCAAACGCTTCACTTTGCTTTCGTATTTGATCAACAATATCTATGATGGGTTCTTCATACAAAACCTCTTCGTCTATGCGGATGAGTAACGTGAGTATATTTCCGTTTTCAGACCACAATAAATCTTCATAGAAAGGGAGTGCAAATAGCCTTTGCTTAAAAGTTTCTGCTGCTTCTAAACTACTTACGGCTTCTGTTAATAACGTATCTACTATGAGCTGTTGGCGAGCTTCATCTGCACGCAAGGCAAAAACATTGCTCACAGACAAAACAGATGCAACGCCCTCTATCTTTTCTAAGTTTGAGGTATACGTTTGCCATGTATTAATATGCTGAGGGGTAAAAAAGGCCGTGTCTTCTATAACCACCACAACCGTATTGCTAACCTGCCCAAAGGTTTCTTCAAAGTCTTTATAGGCAATAGAAACTGTATCGTCTTCTGGCATCATCCGCGCAAAACCATAACCCATGCGTATGCGCCCTGCTTGAAACAACATAAAAACAGTGAGCAGGCCAATAGCTGCCAACAATGCGGTTCTGTTTCGTAAAATGATTCGGGCAACTACAACCCACATACCGTTACTTTTTTTGGCGGTTTTAAAAGGCGAGCAAAAGTACGAGATTTAGACAATAGGCTAATGTTCATTAATTTTAGCGCACAAGGGGTTTTGTCGCTTCTAATAAACGCACTTTAATAGCAGTAGCGATAATTTTCTCTGCACTATGTGCTTGCGGTATAAAATTTGTTTCATCTTGGCAGACAACCAATAAGTGTCTTTTTACTCATTAATCTAAACAACATGACGATGCGCACTTTGCTAACAACTACCCTTCTTTTAACAATGTTTAGCCTTTTGGCTCAAGAAAACAAATCAAGCACCATAAAACGCGTAACCGTTTTTGCTTCATCTGCTCAAGTAGAGCGCGAAGCAGTTGTTGCGCTAAAAAAAGGAGAACAACAAATTGTAATCTCGGGACTTTCTCCGCAAATAAATGCAACCACCGTTCGTGTTAGACCAAAAAACAAAAAAGCTTTGGTCCGTCAAATTGTTTACAAAACCGAGTACAGCGAATCTGCGGTAGATGAAAAAACACTAAATGCACTTTTGGCGAAAATTGAAGCCGAAAAACGGAACCTAGAGATTATAGACGCGCGTAAAAGCGGTTTGCTAAAAGAGCGGGAATTCCTTGCTAAAAACATGGATGTTAATGGTACTGCCGGCATGCAAATGTCTCTGGCACAATTTCAACAAACAGAGAGCTTTTACCGTGCCAAAATGGAAAGCATCCAAACAGAACTTTATGATCTTAATGTTAAGCATAAGGCACAAGTTGCCACCATCAACAAACTCGCCCTTGAATTAAAAAAAGCGGGAAGCCGTAAAACGGAACTAAGCGGCCTGATTACGATAACCCTTGACGCTCCAGAGGCCATTAGCACCACACTAACCATAGATTACTTGGTTAATAATGCGGGCTGGACACCCGAATACGAATTACGCGTTGATGAAGTGGGCAAGCCGGTAGCCCTAGAGTTAAAAGCAAATTTGGTACAACTAACAGACGTTGACTGGAACAAGGTGAATCTGGCATTTAGCACGGGAGATCCTAATCGGAGCAGTCAAGCGCCTGAATTGCTTCCTTGGTTTATTACACAACCGGTAGCTAAACCTGCCGTATACAACCGCCCACCAATTGCGCAAACAAACCAAGGGTATACAGGTCGTTTTAACGGCATGGTTTGGGATGCACAAACCAATGAGCCTCTACCTTTTGCTAATGTTCTTTTTTATAGCGCTAAAGGCGAAGTTGTTGGTGGGGTAACCACAGATTTTGACGGAGCATACAATTATGTGGTCAATGACCCCATCAATCGCATACAAGTTTCATCCCTTGGTTATCAAACACAAACGGTTAATGCCCCGGCCAATGGTCAAATGAATGTTCGTTTAAATCCAACCCGCGAAGAGCTGGCAGAGGTTGTAATCGTATCTGATGATATGGAAATACGCGGTTCTCGGTCTGCATCACAACCCGTGATGATTGATGGTGTTAAAATTCAAAACATGCCTATGCGCGACATACGCGCACAAAAAGAACGCAAAGCCAAAGTAACAGCTTACAATGCAACCCAAGTACGCAAAGCAATTACGCAAGTGTTTGAAGCTAAAGCTCCATACACGGTGAAAAGCGATGGCAAAGAGATGGCCATTACGTTGCAGGAATATGAGTTGCCCGTGGATTACAGCTACGTGGCCGTGCCTAAGCTAGATGATGATGCCTTTTTGAAAGCCCTATTGTTTGGTTGGGATACACTCGGGCTGATCTCAGGAAACATCAAAGTGTTTATTGAAGGCAGCTTTGTAGGCAATTCTACCCTTGATGTGAATGCCATAGATGACTCGCTGAGTTTTTCCTTAGGCCGAGACCCAAATGTTGTTGTAAAGCGCGTAAATGTGCCTACAGAGTATCGTAAGTCTTTGTTTGGCGGCAAGCGGATAAAAACCATTGCTTACCGCATTGAGATCCGCAATAACAAAAATGTGCCCATTCATATTCAACTTCAAGATCAATTTCCCCTATCACCCAACGATGACATTGTAATTAAGCAAGTTGAAACAAGCGGAGGCACAGTGGATGGCGAAACCGGCATTGTTACTTGGGAGATAGACCTGAAACCAGGAGAACAAACCGCCCGATCTTTACAGTTTGAGGTAACCTATCCTAAAGGCGTAACGGTTTATTTCTAATGTTTTTAAAACCCCTCTTTTTGCTGCAAGAGGGGTTTTTTAATTTTTGTCATCGTTTTTAACCCCTCTATTTTAGATTATCTGTGGGTTTTTTAGCTTTTTACTTTATGACCTCAGCATAGCACATTAACTTTGGTCGCTCTAATTATAACTCCATTAGAAAACCCTGTTATGAATATCACACCTGTTTTACAAGAACTGGGCGTATTGCCCGAAAACCAAGGAACCAGTACCGGCACCAATTTTTTTGGCAGCGGCCCACAAATAGATTCGTTTACTCCTGTAACCGGAGAGAAAATTGCAAGCATTAGCACAACAACCCGCGAAGATTATGACCGCGTAATAGCTACTGCTGAAGCCGCTTTTTTAAGCTGGCGCGAAATGCCCGCACCCAAACGTGGCGAAATTGTACGCCAGTTTGGCGATAAGTTGCGCGAAAAGAAAGACGCTCTTGGCAAATTGGTGAGCTATGAAATGGGGAAAAGCCTTCAAGAAGGCTGGGGCGAAGTACAAGAGATGATAGACATATGCGACTTTGCCGTTGGTTTAAGTCGCCAGTTATATGGCCTTACCATTAAAAGCGAGCGCCCGCAACACCACATGCAGGAGCAGTGGCATCCGCTGGGTATTGTAGGCATCGTTTCTGCATTTAACTTCCCTGTTGCGGTATGGAGTTGGAATACTGCGCTTGCCTGGATCTGTGGGGATGTATGTGTTTGGAAACCCAGCGAAAAAGCACCACTCTGCGGCATTGCCTGCCAGAATATCTGGAATGAAGTTGCGGCAGCCAACAACCTCCCCGAAGGTATAAGTAGCATTGTTACTGGTGATTACAAAGTGGGCGAATACATGACACAGGACACGCGTGTTCCGCTGATCTCGGCCACAGGATCTATCCGCATGGGTAAAATTGTTGGAGCTGAAGTTGCCAAGCGCCTAGGCAAAAGCATCCTTGAGCTTGGCGGCAATAACGCCATCATCATCACGCCCGATGCAGATCTGAAAATGACCGTTACCGGTGCCGTTTTTGGCGCGGTAGGTACAGCCGGCCAACGCTGCACCAGCACCCGCAGGCTAATCATTCATGAAAGCATTTATGACCGTGTAAAAGACGCTTTGGTAAGCGCTTATGGCCAATTGCGCATTGGTGATCCACTTGACGAGAAAAACCACGTTGGCCCATTGATTGACACAATGGCGGTAGACATGTACAGTGCAGCGCTGAAAAAAGCAGTTGCCGAAGGCGGCAAAGTGGTGGTTGAAGGTGGTGTACTGAGCGGCACAGGTTACGAAAGCGGCTGCTATGTGAAACCGGCCATTGTTGAAGCTGAAAACCATTATGAGATCGTGCAAGAAGAGACCTTTGCGCCCATCCTCTACCTGATCAAATATTCGGGTGATGTAGAAAACGCTATCGCTATACAAAATGGGGTGAAGCAAGGTTTGAGCTCAGCTATCATGACCAATAATCTGCAGGAGGCGCACACTTTTATTTCGGCAGCCGGAAGCGATTGCGGTATTGCAAACGTAAACATTGGCACCAGCGGTGCAGAAATTGGAGGTGCCTTTGGCGGCGAGAAAGAAACCGGTGGTGGCCGCGAAAGTGGTAGCGATGCCTGGAAAGCCTACATGCGCAGGCAAACAAACACCCTGAACTACGGCAAAACCCTGCCACTTGCACAGGGAATTAAGTTTGAGATTTAAGACTACAAAAAACCTCCCTAAAAAGGGAGGCTACAAAAAGCAAAACCCCGCTCGTGGCGGGGTTTTTTGCGTTTTATAACAATTAAGTTGAATTCCGGTTACTCTTCTAATTGCAACGCG